>NZ_JBYTDD010000007.1:0-204032 GCF_058791055.1 Pseudomonas sp. EU05-FHT14B02
ATGTGTTTGCTCGCACGAACATCATCAAACAAATCGGCGTTCTTGTTTCTGTGTTTCCCAGGATTCCGTGAAGAACCAAATAAAAGGCATGTATGGAACCAACGCCATTCAAAGTATCCGTGGGCATGGATATCGTTTAATCAGGGGTCTGATCTCGACAACCTGATTCTTAATGTAGAAGGGAGTTTCTGTTTTATGAACGCAACAGGGAGCGTGCGATTCTACGATCACGCAGAGCATTACCTGTCTCGACAATTGATCCTCACTCGGGATGACTGCCCGTTTGCCAGCGAGATCAGAATACATTTTGACGATTCTGCTTCCGCGCCCTGCGCGCCAGAGGCGCATCAGATGAGTGGGATCTACAGTGAAGTACTGATGCAAACCAGGCTGATTGCGTTCTCGCTAAAAGATCGTGACACCACTAACGGAAGCAAGTACTTAAGCCGTAGGTTTGTTTGCGTAAGACAGTCGGATCTCGCCAACTCCGCTCTCACGGAAGAGTTGATTCAGTCCGGCGCTGCTCTGCGCGAATTTGGCCAGACACTGGTTATCGCGCTTAATGAACTCCCCCTCTCGGCAGTCAGCTTCGCAGAAAAAAAGAAAATCCTTCATAACGTGTATCTATTGAAAGATCACGGCATAGAAATCGCACTCGACGATTACAACATCGACGATGAAAGCATCGAAATCTTTACAACCCTGAATCTATTCGACTATATAAAGATCTCTACTTCGTCTCTAGACTTGAGTCTCAAGCTCAGCGGCAATCCAGAATTGTTCAATCGCCTCCACGAACGCATGACCATGCTCACTCACAACACAAAAGTCTCCTTTATAGCAGACAGAGTCGAGCACGCTGCCAGCCATATACTGGCACGTGCGCTGCCCTTTGATTACTTCCAAGGGAGCCATTACTCCCCCGCCGACAACCTTTAAATCAACACCCAGATGTGCAAATCAGGAGAGAGCCATGGATAGCAGCACAAACCTCCCTAGAAAATACTTTGTCGTGGTTACTCATAACCCCGCACTACAACTAGAGCTTGAGGCATTACTGACCAGCAAGCGATATAACAGTTACGGTACGTCACAAGCAAAGATGTTTTTTGAAGGTGTTGCCCCACCTACTTCCGCCCCCAAGCTTATGGAATTTATTTCCCCGCAGGTAGCCAAGATGGTTCCTCCGGTTATCAAGCATGATACCCAGCGCATCCTTTCGACGTTCAAGTCCGAATGGCAAGCTGTCCAATCCGTAACAAAATTTACTCACTTCACATCAACTGCGGACAACGCCAGAGATGACACCAGGGAATGCGTCTCACTGTCGACCAAACCGCACGCGCCACTGACTGAAACCTGGCGACTGAGCGATGGCAACGGCGCGCTGACCAAAGATGGCGTGGAGATTGCCTTGACTGGCCTGGAGGCCACGCTGCTGAAAAAAATGCTGCACCATGAAGATCGCGTGGTCAGCAAGGACGATCTTATCCGCAGCATCGGCAGAGAGCCTGAACACTATCGGGGTCTCGAAATGTGCCTGAGCCGACTACAGGATAAGTTTAAAAACGCCAGTAACGGCGAACGTCTTTTCCGTGCAGTAAGGAATCGTGGGTACTGCCTGATACAAAAAATCGTACGCGTAAAAAAATCAGCCTGAACCATTCAGGCGTTCGCCCCGGCAGTGCAATACAACAATAAAAAAGCACGCCAATTTATCTCCCCCTATCCACCCGCCTCCTCTAAAAAGCCGCGTTAATAAAGTTGAACCCAGACTATTTCTAACGCCGCTCTCACCCAGATATATCAACCATATCCACCGCCCACTCGTTAAAAGTCGTCAGACAGTGCTCTCCCTAATAATTTAATCTATCCATTGATGACGGCGCCGCCCTCTTGGCGCTTCGGTCATCAATGCTCCGCCATCTAATCTGAACAATAACTCTTACTGCATTAATTTTGGCTTTTGTCTGTCGAAACGCGAATGGACGTATTTTGGGGATAACGTATGGTTAACAATCTTCGTATCAATCGAAATACCACTCTCAAAGGACTGACCTTCTGGGGACAGTGGGCTCTTGGCCTGGGCTTTGTTGTTGCCCTATTGTTAATACTGGTTTATTACAAGACGGGTACGGTTGAGTTCTATTATCGAGTATGTGCAACCCTTACTGTACTTGCATCGGTTCCCGCCTATTCCTGGTGTGGCGTCTACGCCAAGAAGGACAATTACCTGGAGGGTCTGGTAAGACTTCTGATGGGCTGGTCAATGACACTGGCAGCACTGGCTATTGTCGCCTTCCTCTGTAAGGCCAACGAACTGTTTTCTCGTCAGATCATTCTGACATGGGCTATCTGCAGCTACCTCGGGCAGGCGCTGTTGTACGTCCCACTGCATGGTTTTTCGAAGTACTACCAACGGGCGCTTCAAGTTGAGCGCAGAACGCTGATTGTGGGTACTGGCGAACTGGCACTGGGATTGGCTAACAAGCTTCGTGCCCTCGAGCACTTCCCATTGGTCGGCCTGGTAAGCTCCGACACCACTCCTTTGCTGGAGACCGGCGCACCACCGGTAGTAGGCCCGCAAGAGGAACTGCTCGAACTGATCAAGACTCATGACATCCGACGTCTGTACATCACGCTCCCCCTGAGCGAAGCGGTACAAATCGAAGAAATGTATGTCGACTTGCTGGATGCCCACGTCGATGTTGTCTGGGTCCCGGACTTGAACAGCCTGACGCTGCTCAATCACTCGGTCAGTGATGTGGATGGCATGCCGGCAATCCACTTGATTGAATGCCCGCTTTCCAGCCAACCCACTGCCGCATTGAGTAAAAGCCTGTTCGATAAAAGCGTGGCTCTGATGGCCATTATCGCTCTAAGCCCGTTACTGTTGATCATTGGCCTGGCCGTCAAATTCACCTCCCATGGTCCGGTATTTTTCAAACAGGACCGCCACGGGTGGAACGGAAAGGTCATCAAAGTCTGGAAGTTTCGGTCCATGCGCGTTCACGACGATCACGAGGTGAAGCAAGCCAGTCGTAACGACTCGCGAATTACCCCGATCGGGCGCTTTATCCGTCGCACTTCCATTGACGAGCTGCCGCAGCTGTTCAATGTATTGCAAGGTCATATGGCGCTGGTCGGACCTCGCCCTCATGCCGTTGCGCACAACAACTACTACTCCGGCAAGATTCTCGCCTACATGGCTCGCCACCGAATCAAACCGGGAATCACCGGGCTGGCTCAAATCAACGGTTGCCGCGGCGAGACCGACACCATCGACAAGATGCAGAAGCGCGTCGAGATCGACCTCAAGTACATCAATAACTGGTCGTTGTGGCTGGATGTGAAAATCCTGGTGAAGACGCCGTTCACCTTGCTGTCAAAAGACATTTATTGAGGGCGCACCCGCAGCATCAGGCGGCGTTAAACTAGCACCGGCAACTTAAGAAACCTGAGCGACAACCACCCCGTGGGGAGCTGGGTTCGCCCGCGAAGAGAACACGGCGACTTTTCATTTACGCGCCATTGTTATTCGCGGACAAGCCACACTCCCCCACGGCGGCAAGGCCTCGAAGTCCTGAGTAGGCGATTCAGTAAGGACGCGACAACACTGGAGTTTGCCGCAACAGCGCAAGGAAGATTCCGATGATTACAAGTGAGCAATGCGCCGCCTCAATGCTTACTGATACCAACAAGGGCATGCTAATCGTTTGCTCACACTGCAGCAGCGTCATCAGGAGCAACACTCGCAGCTCCCCCCCCTCCTGTAAATCACGCTCGCGCCGGTCCGTAGAGCGAAAGCAGCTATATCCCTGGTTAACCAGATTGATCTCTGCACGCTCGTCCTGGCTCGCCTTGCATTGAACCAAATATCATGCGCTAGCAGTGAGACTCCCAGGCAGGGTCGTTCGAACAGCCGAAGCAACACAATCAACCCCTTCTGCGCTTATGTGGTCAAGTAGCTCCGTGGCTTTCTCCACGACCTTGCGACGGATTTTTCCTGAGGATGGAAACGCACCTGAAAAACGGAATTGGCCGATCATGGAAACTTCGCCCTTTAAAAAACGCGAAATCTTTTGGCAATAACCGAATGCTAGAGAACGCTTTATCCAAAGTAACTCCCTTACACTTCTCATCAAACCACACCTCACAACGCCTAACACACCCCAATACAGAACAACACAAAAAAAACCGAAAATGTTATAATTCGTCCGATAAAAACCGGGAATGTTATTTAATATCTGCCTTTATTCGTGGATATTTTTTTGCAACTTGGTAATCACTGGTCGCATAGCATTTAATGGTTGATGTTGTCATGGGTTGGCAGTTATGATTTTTAGCATAGCAACTGTCAAGCACGCTCGAAGTCCAAATTTCAGCAGACCAGAGTCTTCGCAGTGAGAAAGCTGATCCAGCACGGTAACTCCTCACGGAAAGAGGCATATACCCAATAGCTGCAAGTCGTCAAAAAAGTGCCGTTAAAGAAAAACAGAATTTCAGTCTTTCCAATTGCACCATCACCGCAAGTGTGGAATTTCCAGGGAGGTTGCCTTGTTTAATAAGATTCTAATCGTTTGCATTGGCAACATTTGCCGAAGCCCCACTGCAGAGCACTTGTTGCGAGAAGCACTGGTCCGGTCCGACATCGAAGTCAGCTCCGCGGGTCTTGGCGCGCTACAAGACCACCCGATCGAACCCACCGCCCGGATCGTACTGGAAGAACACGGCCATCCGCCACAAGAGCACAAGGCCAATCAACTGACCCCTGCCGCCATTAGCGAATCGGACCTGATCTTGGTGATGGAGCAGTCGCATATAGACCGCGTTCTCAAGATCGCGCCTGAAGCGCGTGGAAAAGTCTTCTTGCTGGGCAAGTGGCAGAACAACCGCGAAATCAGCGATCCCTACCGTCAAGGCAAACCTGCTTTTGTGCATGCATACGCGTTGATTGAAGAAGCAGTAACCGCCTGGGCAACGCGTCTCGCACGCTAAACCATTCCTCGATACCTGTTAAAAAGAACTCACTTATGCAGCAAACTCCAGCATTAACCTCACATGACGATGATGATATCGACTTGATGGGCCTACTCGGGACACTGGTCGATCATAAATGGTTGATTGCCGGGATAACTGCTGCCTCTATGGCCGCTGGTACGGCGTATGCGGTGTTGGCCACTCCTGTTTACGAGGCAACTGCCTTGATACAGGTGGAGGCCAAAAAAAATGACATGCTCGGCTTCTCCGACATCAACAGCATGTTGGGTAAAGAGTCACCTTCAGCCACAGAAATTGAATTAATCAAATCGCGCGCCATCGTCGGCAAGGTTGTCGACAATCTATCGCTCGATATTACTGTCGAGCCGAACCGGTTTCCGGTGATCGGCGACTTTATTGCTCGTCGGTTCAAACCAGACACGGTTAATACGGTCGCAAAGCCATTACTTGGCATGAACAGTTTTGCCTGGGGTGGCGAAACCCTGAAAATATTTCAGCTCGAACTCCCACAAGAGTTTTTGGGTCAGGAATTAACCCTCATCAGCGGTGAAAGTGGCCACTTCACTTTGCTGGATGAAGACAACAATGTCCTGATCGAAGGCCAAGTGGGTCAAGCCTATGATCAGGACGGCATTAAACTGCAAGTCGAAGTGTTGCAGGCGAATCCTGGTACAACGTTCAGCATTGTGCGTGACCCACGCCTGACCAGTATTTTGAAGTACCAAAAGGTACTGGAAGTATCAGAGCGCGGTAAAGAATCCGGTATGATCGGAATGGCTCTTGAAAGCGAGGAACCGGCTGAAGCCATTCAAATCCTCAATGAAATCGCAAAGCTCTATGTACGGCAAAATGTCGAGCGGACATCGGCCGAAGCCGCTCAAAGCTTGGAGTTTCTAAAAGATCAACTGCCTCAGGTCCGGAAAGATCTGGAGAAAGCCGAAAACGCCCTGAACAAGTATCAAATTCGTAGTAAATCCATCGATATCAGTCTTGAAGCCAAAGCCATTCTCGATCAGATCGTGGCGCTTGATACCAGCATCTCCGAACTGAAATTGCAGCAAGCGGAAATGGATCGCAAGTTTACCCGCCAGCATCCCGCCTATCGGGCCTTGCTCAGCCAATTAGGTGAACTGACAGCGAAGCAGGACGGCTTGGCCAAAAAAGTCGAGGGTCTGCCTTCAACACAGCAAGAACTGCTTAGCCTCACCCGCGATGTAAAAGTCAGCACCGAAATTTATACCCAGCTCCTGAATAAATCCCAGGAACTGGATGTAATGCGTGCCGGCACCGTGGGTAACGCGCGCTTGATCGATACAGCCGATGTGGATCTGCGCAAGCCCGTCAAACCCAAAAAAGTCCTGATCGTACTCATTGCCACCCTGCTCGGGGCTTTCTTGGCTACTGCATTGGTGCTTTTTCGCAAAGCCCTTAACCGCGGCGTGGAAAATCCGGAGCAAATTGAACAGCTGGGGTTGCCGGTGTACGCATCGATTCCTTTCAGCACACTGCAAAAAGGTGAAGAAAGCAAAATCCTCCGGAACGGCCGAGGCCGCGCCAACAAGGTCGCCCCCATACTGGCAAGCAGTCACCCCACCGACCTGGCCATAGAAGGTTTGCGCAGTCTGCGCACCAGTCTGCACTTCGCCATGCTCGAAGCCGGCAATAATCGCCTGATGATCTCCGGCCCGAGCCCTAAGGTAGGTAAAACGTTCGTTTCCGCCAACCTCGCAGCAGTGATCGCTCAGACCGGCCAGCGTGTATTGCTGATCGACGTGGATATGCGCAAAGGGTATTTGCATAAGGTATTTGGAACTCCCGCTGAAAACGGGCTTTCTGATTTACTCGTCAAGCGCTGCGACCTGGCAACTGCGATCAATAAAACTGAATTCGAGCACCTTGACGTTATCGGTCGCGGACAAATACCGCCCAACCCTTCAGAACTGTTAATGCACGCGAACTTCAGCACCTTTCTGGACCAAGTCAGCGCCCAGTACGATCTGGTGATTCTTGATACTCCACCGCTGCTGGCGGTGACGGATGCGGCGATTGTCGGCCGCCAGTCGGGTACAAGTTTGATTGTGACGCGCTTTGCACTTAACCCAGTTCGTGAAATTGAATTAACCATGCGCCGCTTTGCTCAAAATGGCATTGAATTGAAAGGCGCCATTTTTAATGGCGTTGAAAAGCGCGCCTCGGCAAAATATGGCTATGCCGATTACGGTTATTACAATTACGAATATAAGTCAGAAAGTGTTTAATTAGTGCGCTGCCATTAATTAAAGCCGAGCGCGCCTGAGTTTTAAGGCCGCTCGTTACTGCACGTGCAATATAAGATTCACACTTCCAGGACACATATGAAAAAGATACTTGGGACATTAGCGGAACAGGGCGCCTATACGGGTGGTTTCTTCCTCACCCAAGTCATTGCCGCACGCGCACTGAACCTCAATGACTTCGCTTTGTTCTCTGCACTGTATTCGTCGGTGATTCTGCTCAGCATCATTCATGCCAGCACCGCCGCCGATATCCTACTGATGTTTGGCCGGCGCGGGCAGTCGCTCGAACCGCGCAGCCTGTTGAATATACTGTATCCGGTAGTTGCGCTCGCGATAGTTGCCACGGGCTACTTCGCGATCACCACGGGCCGCCCATTGACTGTCGTCCTGATGCCGTTCTTCTTCATGGCGTTTATCATGTACTGGTCCTTGCGCAGCTTGGCCATTCTCAATCGCAAGACGTCCGGCCTGCTGGTTCCGCCCCTGTTGCAAGTGGCCGTGCTGTCCACGCTGCTGCCCCTCGAGAGCGCCTCGCTCGACTTGATCGTTGCCCTGATTGCCCTGTGCCTCGGCGCTCCTGCGTTGTTTTTCTGGCGACGCCTAGGCACTGGGAAACGATACGTCATCGAGCCCCGCGACTGGGTTGGATTCAGCATCAGCAACAGCGCCGCCCAAATTGTGTTGTGGACGATGACCCATGGCATGGTGATCTTCCTGCTGGCTTCCGGTGACACTGCTGGCTCGGCCTTTTTTCGCATTGTCATGACCTTGATCCTGCCAGCTCAATACTTTGGTATTGCTCTGTCCAATCACTACCTGCCAAGGCTGATGAAACTGCGGGCTGAGGACAACGGTGCCTACTACCGGCAATGCGCGCAGTTGGCATTGCTGGGTGTAGGGGCAAGCGCAGTGTATGGCGGGCTGTTGTTTTTGGGGGGCGATCGCATTCCGGCTTTGATCTTCGGCGAAGCGTTCAGCGGCATCGGGTTGTCGCAGCTGGCGATCCTGCCAGTCAGCCTTGCCGTCATCCAGTCTGGCCGTACCATTCTCAAGTCATCCGGATTCAACCATTACGTGCTGCTGGCCATGCTGGTCGGCCTTGCCGGCTTCACCATTCACTTAATCGACCACCACTACACCTTGACCACTGGCGCGATGTTGCTAGGGGTCAACCTGACGGCGGCAATCATCGTGCTAGCCGTGCTGCTGACGGCTTTGTTGACCCGCTTTCATTCTACTCAGGAGCGCGCATGAATATCGTGATTGGAGGGGTTCCGTTCAGTCAGAACCTAGGCGACGGAATCATTTTTGAAAACATCAAGAACTTGTACAACAGCACTGAGAAGGCCGCGAAGGTGTCACCTTTGGACATTGCCGGGCGGGATGATTTCGAAACGGGCGCGACTTCCTCGGATCTTAAATTCAGGATGCTCCACGCTATTCCGGCCGTCGGCCGCAAACCTTTGCTGGCGTTATTTTTCTATCTGAAATACCAATGGGTGTGGCGTAAATCCTGGCGATCCAAACTGGCCGAGGCTGATTTGCTGACCGTAGGCGGTGGACAACTGTTTCTCGATGAAGAGCTCAACTTCCCGCTTAAATTGTATTTTCTGTCGTTGATCGCCAAGCAATTGCCAGCTTTGAGAACCGTGATCGCGTTTGTCGGCGTATCACCCACGCTGAGTCCTCTGGGAAAACTACTGTTTCGACGGGCGCTAAAGAACTTCAATCCACAGTCGATCTCGGTGCGCGACGAAGAGTCCAGGCAGAATTTCATCCGATTGATCAACCCAAACCTCGACGTCAAGGTCGTTCCGGACCCTGGGGTCAATTCCAAGCAGTGCTATAGAGTTGAAAGCGTGCCTTGCGATCAGCACAAAAGGATCGGCATTTGTATTTCCAATCCCAAGGGGCTCGATGTGCAAGGGCGACTCGGCAAGCCTTTCCAAGAGCATACCCGCAGTTACTTCAAAAGCCTGGTCGAGTTGCTCGATCGGAAGGGGTATCACGTCTCACTGTTTACAAACGGCGCGAGCGAAGACGAGTTCCTGAAGGACGAAATTTACAACGCGTGTAGACCATTGGTCGACGTGTGTGAAGACAAACCGAAAACGCCCAGTGATCTGGTGAACACTATCAACCGTTACGACCTGATCGTGGCGCACCGGTTGCACGCCAATATTATTGCCTACTCGCTGGGTATCACGTCTATTGGCCTGCGCTGGGATACCAAGCTTCATTCGTTTTTCAAGTCGATCAACCGCGAGCACCTGTTTATTGACACGGTACTCCCAACGGCCGAACAGACCGTCGAGTTGATCGATAAACACCTGAATTTCAGCATGACGAGCCCTGGCTCAGCGTTGATTCATGAGTTGATGGACGAAGTCGAAAGTCACTTGGCGTAATGATCAATAATGGATAACCGTCAGGATGTAACTCTGGGGGCACGGCTGTTGCTGTGCCTATTGTTGATGTCGTTTGTGCTTGCGATCTATATGTTTCAGGACGTGTTGTTGCCCAAACACTTCTTTACCGATGCCGGCACCATCAGCAACTTGATAAATTACGTCGACCTGGGTAGTGCCCAGACCGACTCGTTCGTCAGCACCGCCTGGGTGTTCAGCAACTTAGGGGACGACGGATCGCAAGTATTCCTGCTGGTCGGCGTTATCAGCGTAGTGCTGCTGATGTCGTTCCGCTCCCAGCGCTACGAACTGGTCGGCTTCACGTTGTTGTACATGGTGCCGTTCACCTTGTTCAATTTGAAGCTCTCGAAAGAGGCGATCGTGATCGTCATGAACCTCAGCTGTTGCCTGGCTTGCCTCTCAGGCCGAAGCAAAGTGTTCAAGGTGGTTTTCGTGGCTTCGTTGTACCTGCTGTATGCCTACTTTTTCAGGTTCTACTACGCGTTCATTGCTGTGGGCATGGTGTTTTTGACCTGTTTCTTTTCCGCACATGGACGCTTGCGTACGACCTTGTTGTGTCTGGCGCTGGTGGCCTGCCTAGTGCTGCCTGGGGACGTCTGGACGCAGTTGCAACTGGCCCGGGATACCGTCAATACCAGTCGAGAAGGCCTTAGTGATTCGAAAACTATTTTCTCGAACCTGTTGACGCCCAATGGCATTGTCACCGCGTTGCCCAATTCGCTGTACGGCGCCGTGCGGTTTTTGTTTGCACCGGCGTTCTCTTTTCGGCCCCAGGAACTCCTGCTCTCCATGGTGCTGTGGAGCGTGATCGTACTCATGGTCAGAAACAAAAATTACAGCCATCCGCTGATGGCCTTGCTAATGGCTAACTTCCTGATCCAGACCTTTTTCGAACCGGACCTAGGGTCGTTCCTCAGGCACATGACGGCCTACGCCTTCTGTCTTTACGCAGTGCCCAGGGCACCGGCCAACCACGCTATGGACGGGGCACGAGCATGAATAGAACGCGCCGCTTGTTAAACGTCGCCGAGACGGCAAAAGGGGGCATCGCCAGTTACCTGAATATACCGGGGCTCAAGCGCGAGGCCTTGAGTTGTGGGTTTTCCTATCCAATCCCCGAAGCTCACAAAGCCCAGGTCATCTCCGTCAATGTGATTACTCATGAGTGCGGGCGAAGTGTGTTCGGAACCTTCTTGCTAGCGGTCAAACTGGCGTCGGCTGTCCGACAGATACGGCCCATCGTGATCTTTGCACACAGTGCCTTTGCCAAAGTCGGCCTTTGCCTGGCGTACACGTTTTTCCTGGCCAAACATATCAAGGCGTTGTACCGCCTTCATGGCGGGACGAACTTTCGCGATAGTTCGGCGCGAATGAAGAAGGTTGTCCAATTCATCGGGCGCGCCATGTCGTTCATCCAGGCGGTGTACGGTAAACATTTCCCACTACGAGCACCGCAAGACTCGAGAGTCGGGTTTCTCCAGTAAATGCACGTTGATCGAAAATTCAAGCCTGAGGGAATTAGCGTTAATTATTTCATCACTCTCTCGGATATTTATTACAAATCCGATCCGACGCAGGAGAGCAATAAATATTGCAACCGAAAGAGCTTGCTAGTCAAAAATACACTTCCGACTAAAATTCAATACTTGCCTCTTGATGCGAGACCATATGAAAGTTTTACATGTTGCGGAAACGATAAAGGGTGGCGTTGCGACCATAGCAAGACAGCTTATGCTTTCCCAGATAAGTTCGGGGCTCGAATCCACCTGCCTTGTGCCGAAAACACAAGCTGTCGAGTTGATTAGTGTTCCGCTAAAGAATATCGAGACCTACAACTCGACCGGCCGAAACATTCCGTCACTGCTTAAATTCATAGTCGCTCTTTCTATAACCCTGCATACACGCAGACCTGATATTGTTCATCTCCATAGCACGTTCGCTGGGCTTTGCGGACGACTCATATTGTTTTTCATGCTACCTTTTTATAGACCAAAAATTATTTATTGCCCTCACGGATGGGCGTTCATAATGGATGGTGGAAACGCTAAAAAAAGAGCATTCGCATTAATTGAGCGACTACTCCTCAAGATCACTGACACGGTCATATGCGTTAGTAAATTTGAACAAGAGGCAGCGCTTTCCCAAGGGTTTTCGAAAGAAAAGATAATCATCGTAAATAACTGTGTCGAACCGCCTCAACCAGTTCAGGCTATTAATCATTTCGACCGCGACGTTGTGAACCTACTTTACGTAGGTAGATTCGACCATGCCAAAGGATTTGATACTTTGGTGGACGCAATGGCCCTGCTTGAGGGACACCCCTTTCGCCTCACTGCAGTAGGAGACACTGTACAGGGTGGCCCTCCGCCAAAAAAACTGAATAACATTAACTACGTTGGATGGCTACACCCCTCTGATTTAGCTGGTTATTTTAGTAACGCTGATGTGTTGATCATGCCCAGCAGGTGGGAGTCATTCGGTTTGGTGGCGGCAGAAGCCCACAGTTATGGCCTGCCCGTCGTTGCTAGCCGATGCTGCTCGCTTCCGGAAGTTGTAGCGGAAGGGGTAACCGGATTTTTGTTTGAACCAGGTTCTTCCCGTGAACTCGTGGCTCTTTTGAAAAGAATACCTCGCTCAACGTGGAGCAAACTGGGGCGCAATTCTTATGAGCGTTACGAGGCAAAATTCAAATCTGAAATTATGTGCACTGCTGTCTTAAACATTTATAACAATAGTCCGACATCCAAAAAGCTTGAAACAAACGAAGCATAAACATGCGGCTAATAAAATTTAAGCTTAAAATATATTAACTCCCAAGCCAACTTGCAATATCGGTGATATGGTTATCCCCTATATCACCGCTGGGTTGGCCCCGAGGTCATTGATTCCTAACACCTGTCGGCCGATGTACTGGTTGTGCCGCCGCGGTGTCAGGGATTTGGCCTACGGACATATGAGTGCGCTACCGACAGCCATCCAAACAACAAGGGTGAACATCTGAATCTGGGTATCAGTTCAGCGTGCTGGAAATGATTCGGACCGTTGAGCAAGCTGGGGGCCGAGCAGTGTCTCATCAAGTGGTTGAACGTCACCCTGCGGGATATTCCCCAGTGCTAGGCTGCCCCGAAAAATGCCGCCCATGAATTCGACTGGAGGGCCAAGGGTAGTTTGCAGGAAATGATGGCCGATACTTGGCACCGGCAAGCCTCTAACCCGCAAGGCTATAGCCAGTAGCATCTCTCGCATGGCGTGGTGATCAGGCGCGAACCATGACACCTGCACCATATACCCGACAACAATTGTTATAAACAGTGGGCACGTTAGAAAACGTCAGACCTGTCGAGCCTCCTACACAGGTATTCTTAAGGCAATAATTGCAGGATAAACCTCACTGAGGAATGACCCAAAGGTCCACTCTCAACGAGTTCGAATCAATACTATCCTTAACGTTAATGGACGCTCAGCGTTTTTGGCCTTGCTCGCTCGTTTTTTAGTTTCACCGCCAATACCGACGATGCATCAAAAAGGAATCTACTATGACCAAACTACTTGCTTCCGCTCTATTGCTGTCTTTAAGTGCCTCCGCTCTAGCCGCTGAGCCCCCTGCAGCGTCTTCCGCTCCGGGCACACCTGCAAACAACGCTTCTTTGAATCAGTCCACCCCTCTCGTGGGCAGCTTGTCCACAGAGGCCACTCTCGGCCTCGGCGCCGTCGTTGTAGCTGGAGCCGCTGCGCTGTCATCCAGTGGTGGCAGCAGCAATGGCGGCGGCACTACCGGCACTACTGGTACTACCGGCACCACCGGTACTCGCTAAGCGTACCGCGAGGTCGATAGCCTTCCACCACCCGGAGCAATCCGGGTGGTTCAGCTCTGATGTGTTCCCTCCACAAGTGTCCTCAATCATGATTCGTAGTTTGTCGCTCGCTGTGCTTGCAGGCGTAGCCCTGCAAGGCTGTATGTTCTCACCCGGTCAACACTTGGATACCAGTCAGGTCGGCCGTGATGGCTCACCGGAAAGCAGTCGGATCGAGTTGATTCCGATAACGCCCAAACTGATTGCCCAGAACGCGGCGACAAAAGTGCAAGCCTCGTTGCCAGCCGAGTTGTTGGCGTTCAAGCCGGGGGCTTACCGGATTGGCGCCAATGATGTGTTGTACATCACGGTGTGGGACCATCCTGAGTTGACCGCACCATCAGGTGCGCAACAGCAAATTGATGCGAACGGTCGCTTGGTACGGCCGGACGGCACCTTGTTTTACCCCTATATCGGCAATATTCATGCCGCAGGTAAAACCATCGAGGAGCTACGCGGTTTTATTGCCGAGCGCCTGACGCAATTTGTCGACAGCCCCCAGGTTGACTTGAGTGTTTTGCGGTTTGCCAGTCAAAAAGTCGTTATTTCCGGTGCCATTTTAAAAGCCGGTCAACAACCCATAACCACGTCGCCACTCACTGTCGTCGAAGCCATGGGTATTGCGACTGTCGATCCGTTGACTGCCGACCTTGCCGGTCTGACACTGACCCGGGACGGACGTGAGTATCCACTCGACCTGGACTCGCTTAACAGCAAGGGCTCGCAGTTGCACAACGTCTATTTAAAAGACGGCGATCAGTTGTACCTGCCCTACAACGACCGGAAAAAGATCTACATCATGGGTGAGGTCAACCAGCCACGGGCACTCACGTACAAAATCAACCGGATGAATCTGGCGGATGCGATCGGAACGGTCGGGGGACTGAACCAGACCACGTCCAACGGCAATGCGCTGTATGTCATTCGAGGCGCCGAGAATCTTGAAACCGAGCCAGCAAAAGTCTTCCAGCTGGACGCCGAATCGCCTACCGCGTTTGCTCTCGCCACCCGCTTCGATCTGCAACCCCAGGACATCGTCTACGTCGGCCCTGCAGGCGTGACCCGCTGGAACCGCTTGATCAGCCAGTTGCTGCCCTCGGCCACTATCCTGGGTACCGGAGCAGCGGCTCAAAACAATCTCAGTGAAGCCAGCAGTCGATAAGGTTTGAGCCGCTTTGAAAACTTTGCGTAACAGCTCATGCCTGGCGGTGGGTTTACTGCTGTGTGGCTGCAATCCGTTGATGCAGGCGTCCCTGGATACCTTTAAAGCCGCCACACTGGGCGTCCAGCCGCTGCAAGTGACCGCAGCGCAAGTGGAGGCCGTGCCCTATGCGCAGATCAAGGTCACCACGGACGTCAGCGAAGGTGTGCTGGCGAAGCTTCGCCAGCAGGACGATCTGGAGTTCTGGGTCGCCTCCGGCAAGCAAGTGTTGTTGATGCGCGATGGTCTGGTCGTGCGCACTGTCGGCCTGAGCATCAATCTCGATGGCACGCGCTTCGACGGTGAGTCGCCGTTCAAGCGTGGCTTGCAGCAATTGCCCGACGGTTACAGCAGTACCCGCTGGATTGATGTCTATCAGGGGCCGCGGGTCGGACTGGCTGTTAACAGTCGTTTCAGTCGACAGGGCATCGAAACCGTCACCATCCTGGACAAGGACTATGCGTTGCAGCGCATAGATGAACGCGTCGACATCCCCGAGCTGGGATTCAAGGCCACCAACCGTTTTTGGATCAGGCCTGACGATGGCTTGATCCTGCAGAGCGAACAACATCTCACGCCGGGACTTTTCTTGAAGATTGTGCAATTGCGCCCTGACCGGGAGACGGCTCGGTGAGATATTCAAAAACGCTGTCGGCTTGCCTGTTGCTGGCAAGTTCTACGATGACTCAGGCCGCTGTCACGGTCACGGGTGATGTACTGAACGCGGGATCCTTCACGTTCGTGCCAGGCACGCGCTTGCTCGATGCCGTCAGCGAGGCACGCCCGAACGCAGAAAGTTACTGGTTGGCCGCCGCCTGGCTGCACCAGCCACTGCTGGAACAGCAAACCCGCCTTAAGGCCGGCGTGCTATTCGATCTGAAATTGCTTCAACGTGGGGCCTTGCTTGGAGAAAAAAGCAGCCTTGCGGCCTTGGCTGCGCGTCTGTTTGAAGAGGTCAGCCGACTGCCCGTCACCGGCCGAAAAGTTGCGGTGCTCGACCCCGTGGCGCTGGAGGTTGCGTTCGCCCGCAATTACTCGCTCAGTGACGGCGACCAGCTGATTTACCCTCTACGCCCGACGACGGTCACTGTTCTGGGCGCAGTTGAACAGCCCTGCACGCTGCCTTATCGCGCCCTGCAACCAGCCCATGAGTATCTCAAAAGCTGTCTGCCGGTGACCGACGCAGATGCCGATTACCTGTGGTTGATTCAGCCCGATGGCCAGGTCCAGCAGATCGGCATTGCCGCCTGGAACCGTAAAGACGGGGTGATTGCCGCCGCCGGCAGCACCATTCTGGTACCCGTGCGAAATGATGATCCGGATCTGCCTACCCCCGATCTGAACGAGCAGCTTGCTCAGTTTCTCGCCACCCAACCGCTGCCCGAGGTGGCCCCTTGAAGTTACGTTTTGCCGCTGTAGTGTTATTGCCCTTCAGCTTGGCTCATGGAGAGCCGCGTTTTACCCAGAATGATTTCGGTGGTGTGGGTTTGTTGCAAACCCCTACCGCACGGATGGCACCCGCCGGCGAATTCAGCTTGAACGCCAACCGGACAGACCCTTATTCGCGCTATAGCATTTCAATACAGCCCCTTGATTGGCTGGAAGGTAGTTTCCGTTATACCTCCATCAGCAACCGTAAATACGGGCCCGAGTCATTAAGTGGCGACCAGAGCTATAAAGACAAGGCGGTCGATGCCAAAGCCCGCCTCTGGCAAGAAAGCCACTGGTTACCCGAGGTCGCGCTCGGTTTTCGGGATATTGGGGGCACCGGCCTGTTTTCCAGCGAATACTTTGTGGCGAACAAACGTTACTACAATCTGGATTTCAGCCTGGGGATTGCCTGGGGCTACATCGGTAACCGTGGGGACCTCGAGAACCCGCTGGGGCACATCGACGAGCGTTTTGATACACGGCCGGTAAACTCGGGTACGGGCGACGTCAATACCAACTCGTATTTTCGCGGCTCGCCCGCGTTGTTTGGCGGCGTGTCCTATCAGACACCCTGGTCGCCCTTGAGCTTGAAACTCGAGTTCGACGGTAACGACTACAAACACGAACCGCAAAACAATAACCAGGAGCAGGACTCGCCCATCAACATCGGGGCAGTCTTCAAGCTAAGTGACTCTATCGATCTGACCGCCGGTTGGGAGCGCGGCAACACCGCGCTGTTCGGCATCACTTTTCATACCAACTTCGCCAGCCGCAAGGCGCCGGCCAAGCGCTACGACCCCGCTGTCGAAGCGCTGCCGACTCACGCGCCAACTGCGCCGCTCGAACAGGTCGACTGGGCGGGGGTTTCCAAACGACTGGAAAACAACGCCGGTTACAAGGTCGAACGTATTGCTCAACGCGATTCCGAGTTGATTGTGTATGGCGAGCAGTCGCGCTATTTCTACTCGGCCAAAGGTGTGGGCCGGGCCAGCCGGATTCTGGACAACAGTGCGAATGACGACATCGACTGGTTCACGATGGTGAACAAGCGTTACGACATGCCCGTGGAACAAACCAGTGTGCCGCGCGAAACCTTTCGGGAAGTGGTGAACAACCAGCAAGACCTTACTGACCTGCACCGCACCACCGAATTGAACCGGGCCACGCCACACATTGAAAACACGCTGTACACCCAGGCACCCGAACCTTTTACCTATGGTATCGGCTTGGGTTACAAGCAAAACATTGGCGGTCCCGACGGTTTGCTGTACCAGTTGACCGCTGATTTGGACGCAGAATACCGCTTTACCCGCAACACGTGGACGAGCGGGGTCATAAGCACCAATCTCCTGAACAACTTTGATAAGTTCACGTACGACGCGCCGAGCAATCTGCCCCGAGTGCGGACTGACTTGCGTAAGTACGTCATCACCTCTGATGTAACAATGCCGACATTTCAGCTCAACCATGCCAAGCAATTGGATCAAGACTTGTATGGCATGGTGTATGGCGGTTATCTGGAATCAATGTTCGCCGGGGTCGGAGGTGAATTGCTGTACCGCCCCATGGGCGAGCGTTGGGCCGTGGGTGCTGATTTGAACTTTGTACGCCAGCGTGACTTTGACCAAGGTTTTGGTCTGCGCGATTACAACACCACGACCGGTCACATCACGACCTATACCGAACTGCCGTTCGACTTGCAGGCGGCGGTCAGTGTTGGACGTTACCTGGCGCGCGATTGGGGTGCCACGATCGATCTGTCGCATGAGTTCACTAACGGCGTGAAGTTCGGTGGCTGGGTCACCCGCACCACAGCCTCGTCAGAAGAGTTCGGCGAGGGTAGCTTCGACAAAGGTATCTATATCTCGGTCCCCTTCGACGAGCTGATGAGCGTTTCCACGATGCGTCGCGCCAACCTGGTCTGGGCGCCGCTGACCCGCGATGGTGGCGCGCGTCTTAACCGCCAATATTCGCTGTACACAATGACCAATGGCCGCGACAAAGATGCGTTCTATAAGAACTTTGAGAAAATCACCGAATGAGTTCGTTGTTCCTGGGTGTCACACAACTTCCCCTCTGGATACGCACTCTGTTTTTCATCAGTGTTAGTGGGGTCTTGCTGACAGCCGCTTTGCGAGCGCAACCGATTCCCGAAGCCTTTACCCAGGAAGACAAACTGCATCACTTTGTAGGTTTTTTCGCGTTGTCTTTTAGTTGCCAGTTGGTCTTCCTGTGGGTCAAGGCGCGCTGGATCGCCTTGGGCTGTCTGCTGACGGGGATCCTGATCGGCTTGATTGAGTGGCGATGTAAGCATCCAGTCAAACAGTCCGCTGAGCTCCCGGACACTTAAGACCACGGCTTCGTCCGTGAGCAAAGTGAGAATTTGGAGGCTCTACCTATTGGCGGGGGCATCTTAGTGCTCTCCGCAGTAAATGACGACTTCTCTTATACATTGGAAAAAAGGACGCTTCTATGATCCGTAAATGTCTATTCCCTGCAGCTGGCTATGGCACGCGCTTTCTGCCCGCCACCAAGTCGATGCCGAAGGAAATGCTGCCGATCGTCAACAAGCCGCTGATCCAGTACGGTGTTGAGGAAGCACGGGATGCCGGCCTGCAGCACATGGCGATCGTCACCGGGCGCGGCAAGCGGGCGCTGGAAGACCATTTCGATATCAGCTACGAGCTGGAGCATCAGATTCGTGGTACCGACAAGGAGAACTATCTCAACGGTACCCGCGAGTTGATGGATACCTGCACCTTCTCTTACACCCGTCAGGTGGAGATGAAGGGGCTTGGGCACGCCATTCTCTCTGGCCGTCCGTTGATTGGTGATGAGCCGTTTGCAGTGGTACTGGCCGACGACTTGTGTTTGAACCTGGAAGGCGATGGTGTGCTGTCGCAGATGATCACGCTCTATAAGCAGTTCCGTTGCTCGATCGTGGCCATTCAGGAAGTACCCAACGACCAGACGCACAAGTACGGCATCATCGCTGGCGAGCAGATTCGCGAAGGTATTTACCGGGTTAACAGCATGGTTGAAAAGCCTAAACCGGAAGATGCCCCGTCCAATCTGGCCATTATTGGTCGTTACATTCTGACGGCCGATATCTTTGACTTGATTGCCGATACCGAGCCCGGCAAGGGCGGTGAGATCCAGATCACTGACGCGTTGATGAAGCAGGCACAAAGCGGTTGTGTCCTGGCATACAAGTTCGAAGGTCACCGCTTTGACTGCGGCGGAGCGGAAGGTTATATCGACGCGACCAATTTCTGTTATGAGAATTTGTATAAGAAAGGCCTGTAACCGGTAATTTTCAGCTCTTGGGTGCCGCGTTTCTGAGCGGCCATAAACCTTTTGCAAGGCAGACCAATATGAACGCTTCCAGATCACCGATCGACTCTGTCTATAAATCGCTGGACCCTTTTGCACCGGGCAATATGGTTTTGGGGCAGGAGTTCACCGAGGGCAACAGTGGATTGATGGCCTGGTTGCGGACGTACGAAAGAGTACCCGCCTCTACCTCCCCTCAACCCAGATTACTGGTGGAACGCATCGGGCTTTTCCCCTCCTCCGGGGACATTCGATGTGCAGTCAGTAATCCGACTGCCGTACTGACGCATCTTCATTCGTTGTACGCCAGTAAAGCGCTGGACGTAGACGAGAGCTGCGGCCTAAGCCTGACGTTCACTGAATGGCGCTTCAAGATCCACCTCTCGCAGACCGATTCAGAAATCGTGCTGAACGTTGAAAGTCGTGGTGATGTTGCACTGATGCAGTTGAAAACTGCGGAGTTGCTGGCCCGGATTGATGAGAAAAGCAGTATCGAGTCCTAGCCCACCCTCTTGCCGGGACTCAACATCAAGCCAATCGCTATAACCGTGACGGCCCGCCAGAAGTTCGCCAATGAGGCTGCATAAAAGCCTTTTCTGCCCCCGATAGAGTCACTGCCAGTGAGTTCAAGACCCCCTCGGCGGTGTACTTGGGAATACTCGTACTCAGTAGAATCACCGCTAGCCCCAGCGCCAGGGCCGGCAAAGGAATTTTGCGGACTTCCCTTCTCTCCAGTCTGAAAAGAAAGACGCACGCCGCGGCTGATCCCACAACCGCCCCGGCAATCGCTTCCGGCAGAGGATGAATCGTCTGACCGACATACTGGATGCTGAACCACCAGGTCGAAAGCAGCCCCGCTCCCAGCGCCAGCCATCGAAGGCGATGATCCAGTTGGCGCAACAGTAAACTCAGTACAACGGTCGACACCAGGCAGGCGTTCATTGCGTGACCACTGATGACCGCGATATCCAGGCTTTCCAGGCCGATTCCCCAGCCCTTGAAAAGCACTTTGCTGAGACCTACAACGAAATAGGCTACGAACAGAACGCCTAGCCATAAGAGGGCGAGTTTTCTGGATGCCGTGCACCATAACCAACCCGCGACGACCATGGCCGCTGGAAGCATGACTGTGATGCCGGCGTATTGTGCGATGTACAGTTTTGACTCCAACCTACTTCCTCACATCTGATGCAATTTTCCAGTGTAATGGACACTGGGCGCGTGTTCAGTAGATACAGCGCTCATCGATCCGAAAAGCACTTCAGACGGTTCTCTACGACAAGCACCGAATAACTCGCGATGTGCATTGCCAGTCCGTCCTCTACCAGCGCGTCCAGCAAGGCAGCCTGTGCCGCAAAGCGCAGGTCGCGGTTGAGTTTTCGAGAGGCGTGCATCTGATCGATCAGAACATGCGTCACTTGATAAGGAGTGTTAACCCTCAGACGTCCCAGCCAGACATGTAGTTTTTTTGCAGTTTTAGTCTGCTTGATATCCTGTACGCCTGTTGCCTTGTCCGAAGAGGGGCTTTTCGAAACTTCCACGATCTCTTCAAACACGTTGGTCAACTTTTTTAATGCGTAGCCGAGCATCAGATCATCAAACGCATCCAAAAACATATACCTCTTCACTTTGTGAAGTCATTTCCACCATGCAAACACTTTCTATTATCACACTACACTTTATTCGCTTTATATATTTGACGTATTCTAACGATCACACCTTATTAGATAACACCCTACCAACAACAAGATTGCCTTCGCGACAACTTAGTTGACTTTTTATAACAATCACTGAGGGCGCAACCAAACTATATAGAATTCAAAAATTTAGCGGTGTTACACCCAGGACACAGTGAGCGTTATCAGAAGATTCAGGTGTCAGGTGATCTGATTGCAAGGCGATAACCGTCAGATGAGTTGAACCTGTGAGCCCGCCTGGCATCCTATTTATCGATACCGCCCCCCCACCTTTCAAACACCTGTTTTCAGGTTGTTGCCACAGGGGGCATTGATACACGTACACGCCCTTGAGTGGCTGTCAGCGCTCGGGTAATGTCATCAGACCCATAGGACAGAGCACGCCCATGACTTCCAAGCTGGAACAACTCAAACAAATGACAACCGTGGTTGCCGACACCGGCGACTTCGAGGCTATCGCTCGCGTTAAACCCGTGGACGCCACCACCAACCCTTCCCTGCTGCTCAAGGCCGCGGCCATTCCTGCGTATGCCGAGCTGCTGAACGCCTGCGTCCATGACTGCAAGGGCGATGTGGGCCTGGCCAGCGACCGTTTTGGCGTGGCCGTGGGGCAAGAAATCCTGAAAGTGATTCCGGGCCGCATTTCCACCGAAGTGGATGCACGCCTGTCGTTCGACACCGATGCCATGCTCAAACGTGCGCATCGCCTGATCGAGCTGTACGACAAGGCCGGTATTGGCCGCGACCGCGTGCTGATCAAAATCGCGTCCACCTGGGAAGGCATCCGCGCTGCCGAGATCCTGGAAAAGGAAGGCATCCAGACCAACCTGACCCTGCTTTTCTCCTTTGCCCAGGCCGCCGCCTGTGCCGACGCCGGGGTGTTCCTGATTTCGCCGTTCGTGGGCCGTATCTACGACTGGTACAAGAAAGCGAACGGCAACGACTACACCGGTGCGGATGATCCGGGCGTGCAGTCGGTGACGCGCATCTACAACTACTACAAGGCCAATGACTACAAAACCGTGGTCATGGGGGCGAGCTTCCGCAACCTGGGTCAG
Source organism: Pseudomonas sp. EU05-FHT14B02 (assembly GCF_058791055.1). Taxonomy (NCBI): domain Bacteria; kingdom Pseudomonadati; phylum Pseudomonadota; class Gammaproteobacteria; order Pseudomonadales; family Pseudomonadaceae; genus Pseudomonas; species Pseudomonas sp. EU05-FHT14B02. Next base: position 22,281 of record NZ_JBYTDD010000007.1, read on the forward strand.
ATCGAGCAACTGGCTGGCTGTGACCGCCTGACCATCAGCCCGGACCTCATCGACAAGCTGGCCGCGGATACCGGCAAGCTGGAGCGCAAACTGGCACCTGGCCATGCAGGTGAATCGCGCCTGAGCCTAAACGAATCGCAGTTCCGCTGGCTGTCCAACGAAGATGCGATGGCGACCGAGAAACTCGCTGAAGGCATTCGTCAGTTCGCGCGAGATCAGGAGAAGCTCGAGGCGTTGTTGCAGGCCAAGCTGTGATCTGAGCGGGTGTAATGCAAAAAGGGCGAACCTTGGTGGGTTCGCCCTTTTTTGTATGTGACTGTCAGGACGCCATCGCGAGCAAGCTCGCGCCTACAGGGGATCAATGGCGTTCGAGCGCATTCACCAGGTCATGGAAGGCTTCACGATTGGTGTCGTTCAGGCCCATGAGGATCTTGTGCGCTTCAAGCACCTTGATCCGCACCACTTCTTCGGACTGATCCTGGTCTGGCAGGTCGTCCAGGCATTCCGGGCACGGCACCGGCTTGTCAACGATGTTGAACACCTGCTCAAAGCCCATGGACTGCAGCAGCCGCGTGATGTCTTCGTGGGTGGTGACGACGGTCGGCAGCAGGCCAACCTTCTGCCGTGACAGGATCGACAGCTTGGCCAGCAGGCCAAGTGTAGTGCTGTCGATGCTGCGGGTTTCGGTCAGATCGATCACGATCGAATTGAAATTCAACGCGTTGAAGATCCGCTCAATAGTCGCATCCAACGCCGAACACAAGGTCAGGCGAACTTCACCGACGAACTTCAGGACGAAGGTGCCATCCTGCTCGGCGAACTGGATTCTACCGGTACTCATCAAAGATTCCTGCTCAACACCAACAGGGCGATATCATCCGGCATCTCCCCTAGCGTGGCCAATCCAAAAACCTGCCGCAGCCCATCCAGGGTGCCGCCCGCAGCCTTGACCCGTTGGGGCAACGCCGCTTCTTTCTCTTTGAGTGTGGGTTCTGGCAAAAGATCCAGAATGCCATCAGACATCAGCGTCAGGCTGAACGTCGGTGGCAGTTCCAGCACGTGGTCTTCGTAGGTGGCTTCGTTGAAGAGGCCCACCGGCAGACCACGCCCTTGCAGATAACGAACACTGTCTGGCGTGTACAACACTGGCAACGGCAAATGACCGCCGATGCTATAGGTCAACAAACCGGTCTCCTCGTCGATGACTCCACCGACCATTGTGACGTGTTTACCCAGCTTACAACTGATCAGGCCCCGGTTGATATGACCAAGAACCTCTGAAGGCTTGAATTCCGGCAGGGTGCCGCTGCGCTTGGATTCGAACAGCAAGCGCGTTGTCATGAACTTCAACAGCACGGTGACGAAGGCTGAGGAGGCGCCGTGACCGGAAACGTCCGCCAGGTAAAAGGCGACCCGGCGCTCGTCGACCCGGAAGTAGTCAACGAAATCTCCCGACAAGTACAGCGACGGGATGATCTGGTGAGCAAACTGGAACTCGTTGATGGTCCAGGGGCTGACAGGCAGCATGTTCATCTGCACCTGGCGACCGGCGTTCTGGTCCTCCTGAAGCAGGTTCAGGCTGGCTTCGAGCTCGCGATTGGCCTTCTCCAGCTTCTCGCGGTAGCGCTGGTTCTCCAGCAGCAGGCGCGCACGATCCAGTGCCCGGCGCACAGAGTGCTCGAGCACAGCCAGATCTTCGAGAGGCTTGATCAGGTAGTCCGCCGCACCCAGGCGCAGGGCTTCGACCGCGTCATTCATCACGCCGGCACCCGACACCACGATCACCGGGGTTTGCGGTGACAATTCGGTTACCTGGCGAATGAGTTCGAGTCCGCCCATCTGCGGCATGCGCAGATCGCAGATGACCAAGTCGGGCTTGTCTTGCTCGAATACCTGAAGACCCTGCTGACCATTGCTGGCCTGCAAGACGCTGAAACCACTGTCTTCCAAATAGGCGGCGAGGCTCGCGCGCACTACTTCGTCATCATCGATTATCAGCAGCGTGGCACTGGTTTTTGGCATGTGGGCAAACGGCGCCAGAATTAGGTTGGCGTAGCAGGCGGGGATTTTTGGCCCGGCGCTGACTACTGGATTCGCTTTCTAGCCTCTCTGTCGCACCGCTTTCGGGCATTTGCCCTACACGCGCGTTCACCAGAGGTGCCCTTCTAAGGCGCAGACGGTACTCCCATCCGCGGGGCGTTTCAAGCTCACGCCGATGGTCGCTTGACGTCTTTATTTGTCAAATCACCGAGAGTTATAAGAACAGGCAAATCCGTAACCCAATGGAAGGTTCGAACCCACGAGTCAAACCGGCCTGGACTACAGTGAAAACCGCGATTTCATCTGCATGCGGCTCTTCGCAGACAAAAAGAAGGCGGCCTTGATGGCCGCCTTCTTCAGTTTACCGGTCGAGATCAAAAATCGTCTTCGACCTGACCGTCTTTCACCTTGAATTCACGGTTCTGCAAGTACGCATTACGGATGAAGGTGTACTTGTCGCCGGTGATCAGCTTCTCGCTCGACAGCAGGTTGGCACGGGTATCGATGATATCCAGGGCGTTGAACGAGTTACGCACCGGAACATCGTTTATGTAACGATAAGCGCCGGTGTAGCTGTCGACGTACTTGGACGGCGCATCACGCAAGGTGCTTGGCCCCAGCAGAGGCAGCATCACGTAAGGGCCGCTGCCGACACCCCAGTAGCCCAGCGTCTGACCGAAGTCTTCGTCATTGCGCTGCAGGCCCATTTTCGTGCCGACATCAATGACGCCCAGCAAGCCGAAGGTGGTGTTGAAAATGATTCGTGCGGTATCAACGCCTGCGGCACGAGGTTTGGCCTGCAGGATATCGTTGGCCAGGTTGCGCACATCACCGATGTTGCGGAAGAAGTTGTGAACACCGTCTTCGACAAACTGCGGCGTCACGTACTGGTAGCCCTGGGCCAGGGGTTTGAGCGCGTAGGTGTCGATCACGTCGTTGAACTTGAAAATCGGGCGGTTGACGCTTTCCCAAGGATCCTCTTCCGTGGCTGCCTGGGCAACGAACGGAACCAGCATCACACTGGCGCATACACAAATCCTGGCTAGATGATTGCTCCAGCGCATAGAAAAAAACTCCTTGGTTTGTACTGGCTCGGGCGCTTGGCCCAGGCAATAAGTTGGCAAGTATATGACGTAAACGCCGTTTAAGGCACTTTGCACGAAAGCAACACCGAAAGAATCGTGCCAAATGTGAGCGATTTACATCCATGTCACTCAACTGTCACCGTCGCCCACTAGCCTTCAGGCTATTTCAGGGACGTACACATGCCGCTCGCCGAAGCCTTGCCCCAAACCGCACCCAGCCTGACCGCCGTACTGTTCGGCCTCAGTGGCTGCCTGGTGGATTTCGGCGCACACACGCACCGGCACGGCAGCCACTCGACCGAACACACCGAGGCTACGCCCGGCGCGCTGGATAGCCTGCGCAGCTTGCAGCGCCAGCAGATCCCCTGCGCCTGGCTCGATGAACTCCCCCCTGCCCTCAGCCATTCCCTGGCCGCTGCACTGCCGGAGTGGATCAAACCTTCGCAACATCCAGAAACATACATTCCATGGCCCGCCCCGAATGCCTGCTGGCAAGCCTTGATGACCCTGAATGTCGACCGACTCGACGGCTGTGTACTGGTGAGCGGCGAACCCCGCTTGCTGCAAGCAGGGCTCAATGCCGGGTTGTGGACTATCGGCCTGGCGTCCTGCGGCTCGCTGTGCGGGCTGACGCCCCAGGAATGGAACGCGTTGACCCAACAGGAGCGCGACATCAAACGCGCCAAGGCCACGATGCAGCTGTTCGGCCTGGGCGTGCATTCGGTGATCGATCACCTCGGTGAACTCGACACCTGCCTGATCGATATCAGCTTGCGTCGGTTCAAGGGCGAAAAGCCCTGATCGAGATCATGCACGTTGCGCGCGAGTGGATTAATCTAAAGGGAGCCATAGAACTTTGGCGCGCCGCCTTGGCGCTCCGTTGCGGTCTATGCCAGTGCCAATCGAGAAAAGGAAGAACGCCATGCCTGCCCGCGAACTGCAAGAACAGCTCAATGCCCTGCGCGAGCAATTGGAACAGAATCCTCCGCTGACCGAAGTCGAGCGCGAGGATTTGCACGCGCTCATGCAGCAGATTGAACTGCAGCTTGATCTTGAAACAAAAACCAAGGACTCCAGCCTAGCCGATGGCGTCAACCTGGCTGTCGACCGCTTCGAACTCGAACATCCAACTCTTGCCGGCACCCTGCGCAGCATCGGGCAGGCCTTGGCCAATATGGGGATCTGAACCCACCAATGCCTTTGTAGGAGCGTGCTTGCTCGCTCCTACAGGGTTTCGTTACTGACGGACCAGGCGATGGTTCGGCAGCTGCATCTCTTCAGTGCTGCGATACGGGTTGATATCCAGCCCGCCACGACGCACATAACGCGCATAGACCGTCAATTTCTCTGGCTTCAGCAACCGCTGCAGGTCGAGAAAGATCCGCTCTACACACTGTTCATGGAAGTCCGAGTGCTGGCGGAAACTGACGATGTACTCGAGCAGGCTTGCATGATCCAGCGCCGCGCCACGGTACTCCACCGCGACGCTGCCCCAGTCCGGCTGGCTGGTGACCGGGCAGTTGGACTTGAGCAAATGGCTGTGCACGCTCTCCTCGACAATGCGCGAATCATCGCAACGCAGCAGTTCCGGCCGTGGATGCTCGTAGTTGCTGACACTGATATCCAGTTCATCGATGCACACGCCCGGCAAGGCCACGACGCCTTCGCTCTCGACCTCCTTGAGACTGCGAATGCGCACACCCACCGGCTTGCCGGCAGCCGCCGACAAGTCCTTGACCAGCGTCGCCTCAAGGCTCGCCGTATCGACAAACGGCGTCTGGTTCAGGGAGTTGAGGTAGAGCTTGAACGACTTCGACTCGATGATGTTCGGCGAATCCGCCGGAATGCTGAATTCGCCAATCGCCACCACCGGCTTGCCCGACGGCAGCAGCCAGGACAGCTCGAAGCAGTTCCAGAAGTCCACGCCTTTGTACGGCAGGGTTTGCGCCGTCAGGCCCAGCTCCGCCCACTTCGCGGTGCGCGGAATCGGGAACAGCAAGGACGGCGTGTAGGTGGCGATGTATTCGCTGGACTTGCCCAGCGGCGAGTGTTCGGCTGCGGGATGCATGGCGGAAACCTGACTGAAGAATCAGCGGATTCTATCAGCCTTTGCTCCCGCCTTTGAGTGCTTACTGACTGACAGTCAGTTTGCCGACCATACCGGCCTGGTAATGACCGGGAATATTGCAGGCAAACTCAAGGCTGGTGGCCTTGCTGAAGGCCCAGGTCAGCTCGGCGGTCTTGCCCGGTTCCACCAGCACGCTGTTGGGGTCATCATGCTTCATGCCGTGGTCCATTTTGCTGTGATCCATGCCGGCCATTGCCTTCATGCCGGTTGGCGCCAGCATGCCGCTCTGTTGCATCTGCAACATTTCCTGCTGGTGCCTGGCGTGCAATGCCGCATCCCCCAAGTTGAACTCGTGCAGCAACTGGCCTTTATTGACCAGCACGAAGCGCACGGTTTCCCCGGCCTTGATATCGAGGGACTTAGGCGTGAAGGACATGTCCCCCATCACCACCTCGATGCTGCGGGTCGCCTTGGCTGTCGAGGCCGGCTGACCGAAATCGTAGGTACGCCCGGCGTCTGCCCACACCGGTGAACTCAGCGCCAGCAAACACAGGGTTTGCGCCACGGATTTGCGTAAAAACATCGTCATACTCCAACAAGTTAGGGCTCAGCATGCGCAAAACTCTAAACTGCTGCCACTGCCCGCAACCTGACAGTCTGATTACAACTTTGTCAGGTTGCCCTGTGCGAATGCTGCCCACGGTATAAAGCCTTCGTTCCACTTGCCATGAGTCGCCCATGAAACTGCTGATCGTCGAAGACCAACCGAAAACCGGCCATTATTTACGCCAGGGCCTGACCGAGGCCGGATTCAATACGGAACTGGTGGCCGACGGCAACACCGGTCAGCAATTGGCCCTCAGCGGCGAATATGCCCTGCTGATTCTTGATGTAATGCTGCCGGGTCGTGATGGCTGGCAAATTCTCCAGGCAGTGCGCAACGCCGGCCTGGACACACCGGTACTTTTTCTGACCGCCCGTGACGCCGTGGAGGACAGGGTCTACGGCCTCGAACTGGGCGCCGATGACTATCTGGTCAAGCCGTTTGCCTTCTCCGAACTGCTTGCCCGGGTCCGTAGCCTGTTGCGTCGCGGCAGCACCACGCCGCAGGAGACCAACCTGCAACTGGCCGACCTGCGCCTGGACCTGATCCGGCGCCGGGTGGAGCGCAGCGGCCAGCGTATCGACCTGACCGCCAAGGAATTCGCCCTGCTGGAAATGCTCCTGCGCCGCCAAGGCGAAGTCCTGCCCAAGTCGCTGATTGCTTCCCAGGTCTGGGACATGAACTTCGACAGCGACACCAATGTCATCGAAGTGGCGATCCGTCGCTTGCGCCTGAAGATCGACGATGAATTCCCCAACAAGCTGATCCATACCGTACGCGGCATGGGCTACGTCCTTGAAGAGCGTCCCGCCTGATGCGCCGTCTCTCCTTGAGCAGCCGCCTGGCCCTGCTGTTCGCCGCTTGCACCGCCGTGGTGTCGTTGTTCGCCGGGGTGCTCTTCAGCCGCGCCAGCGAGGCGCACTTCGTTGAACTCGACCAGCAACTGCTGGACGGCAAGCTGATTGGCTTGCGTCGGGCCCTGCACGACTTGCAGTCGAGTGACAGCGAAGTGAAACTGGCCGAGGAACTGAGCCGGCAAGCTGACCTGTCCCTGCGAATCACCGGCAGTGACGGCCAGCGCTGGTATGACAGCTCGACCAACATCCCCCAGGCACTGCCGCGCCGGTCCGGATTATCGACGGTGAGCCATGAAGGCACAGATTACCGCGTCCTCAATGCGCCGCTTTTCTCGGACAAACCCGAGTCACCGCAACTGACCCTGCTGTTGGACATCACCCATCACCAGCACTTTCTGCAACGCATGCAGCATTTGATCTGGCTGACCGTCGGCCTGTCAGCCCTGGCCACCGCACTGCTGGGCGCCTGGGCGGCACGCAGCGGCTTGCGCCCGTTAAGGCGGATCAGCGCGGTGGCCAGTGGTGTTTCCGCGCAATCGCTGAACTCGCGGCTACCTGAAGAAAACATGCCGCCGGAACTCGCGGAAATGGCCCACAACTTCAACGCAATGCTCGGACGCCTCGACGACTCGTTTCAGCGCCTGTCGGCCTTCTCCGCCGACATTGCCCATGAACTGCGCACGCCATTGTCGAACCTGCTCACCCACACCCAGGTCACCCTCACCCGCCCTCGCCCCATCGAGGACTACCGCGAAGCCCTGCACAGTAACCTCGAAGAGCTGCAATGGATGGCGCAACTGGTCAACGACATGCTCTATCTGGCCAAGGCTGACCATGGACTGTTAATCCCCAAGCGCGAACCGTTGGAACTGGGACAGGAAACGGATCTGCTGCTGGAGTTTTTTGCGCCACTGGCGGAAGACGCGCAGGTAAAACTGAGCCGTGACGGCAATGCCCGTATCGAAGGTGACCGCAGCATGTTGCGCAGGGCACTGTCGAACCTTCTGGACAACGCACTGCGATTCACGCCGGTCGATGGCGAGGTTCGGGTGCGAATCGTCGATCAACCAAAAGACTTGCGCCTGACCGTTGAAAACACGGGCCAACAGATTTCCAACGATCTATTGCCGCGCCTGTTTGACCGGTTTTACCGGGCCGATCCTGCGCGTCGTGAAGGCAGTAGCGAACATGCGGGACTGGGACTGGCGATCACCCAGTCGATCATCCGTGCCCATGGCGGGCAGATTCGTTGCGAATCGGAGAATGGGTGGACGCGGTTTGTGATCGAGTTGCCAAGGGGGGATTGAGGCCGGCAGGTCCAGCCTCATCGCGAGCAAGCTCGCTCCCACAGTTGACCGAGCTGACTCAGATCTACAGTGGGAGCGAGCTTGCTCGCGATGACGGTGTTATTGGTTACGAATATCTAAGTGCATGAGCCGGCTCGATCTTGGCCGCACGCCAGGCCGGGTAAACCGTGGCCAGGAAGCTCATGACAAACCCCGCCGTGCAGATCAGCGCCACATCCGCGCCTTGCAGCTCAGACGGCAGGTTACTGACAAAGTACACGTCGGAACTGAAGATGTGCTGCCCGCTGACCCGCTCGATCCAGCCCACTATCTGGCTGACGTTCAGCGCGGCAATCACGCCCAATACACCGCCAATCAAGGTGCCGACGATGCCGATCACCGTGCCCTGCACTACGAAGATCGCCATGATCTGCCGTGGCGTGGCGCCGATGGTACGCAGGATCGCGATGTCCGCCCCCTTGTCGTTCACCACCATGATCAGGGTCGCGATGATGTTGAACGCTGCCACCGCGACGATCATCAGCAACAGCAGGCCGATCATGGTTTTTTCCATCTTCATCGCGCTGAACAGGCTGCCCTGGGTGTGGGTCCAGTCGTCAGCCTTGTAGGCAGCGCCCAGCCCGGTGGCGATGTCGTTCGACACTTGCGGCGCGGCATACAAGTCTTTCACCGCCAGGCGCACGCTCTGCACCTGATTCGGCTCCCAGCGCTGCATCTGCGCGGCATCGGCCATGTGGATCAACGCCATGGTGCCGTCCAGTTCCGCACCGACCTTGAACACGCCGACCACATTCAGCCGCTGCATGCGCGGGGTAATGCCGCCCGGCGCATTGCTGACTTCAGGCACGATCAAGGTGATCTTGTCGCCCACGTTCAAGCGGAAGCGGCGCGCCGTGATCTGCCCGATCACCACGCCAAATTCGCCCGGCTTCAGGGCTTCCAGGCTCCCCTGAACGATGTGCTTGGCGACGATCGACACCTGGCCTTCCAGCGCCGGGTCGACACCGCTGACCTGGATCGGCTGCATCGTGCCCTTGTAAGACAGCATGCCCTCCATCTCGGTGAACGGCACCGCCGCCGTCACTTCCGGGTTTTTCATCGCGGCCGCCGCCACAGGCTTCCAGTCGTCAATCGGGTTCACGCCGACGATAGTGGCGTGCGGCACCATGCCGAGGATGCGTGAGCTCATTTCGCGCTGAAAGCCGTTCATCACCGACAGCACCACGATCATCGCCAGCACGCCGAGGGCGAGGCCGATCATCGAGGTCATCGAGATGAAGGAAACAAAGCGATTACGGCGCTTGGCGCGGGTATAGCGCGTGCCGATAAAGATCGATAACGGTCTGAACATTCGCTGGGGCACCGTATAAAAATAAAAGACCCGACGCACCTTTCGGTCGCGTCGGGTTTCAATCCGTTAGATGGGAGTCAGGCAACCTTCCTGCAAGTGCAGGACGCGGTCCATCTGGCGGGCGAGGTTCATGTCGTGGGTCACCACCAGGAACGCCGTGCGCATCGAGGTGCTGAGCTCCAGCATCAAGTCCTGAATCCCCTGAGCGGTGTGTGAATCGAGGTTGCCGGTCGGCTCGTCGAGCATCACCAGGCCCGGATTGTTCACCAGGGCGCGGGCGATGGCCACGCGCTGACGCTCACCACCGGACAGTTCGGCCGGCTTGTGCTCCAGGCGATGCCCCAGCCCTACCCGCTCCAGCAACGCCGTGGCACGCTGACGCGCTTCGGGGATCGCTGTCTTGCCGATCAGCAGCGGCATGCAGACGTTTTCCAGGGCGGTGAATTCCGGCAGCAGGTGGTGGAACTGGTACACGAAGCCGAGGGCGCGATTGCGCAGCAGGCCGCGCTTCTTCTCGCTCAGCGCCGACAGTTCTTCACCGTCGAGCCAGACGCTGCCCTTGGTCGGCGTATCGAGGCCACCCAGCAGGTTGAGCAAGGTACTTTTGCCCGAGCCTGACTTGCCGACAATCGCCACACGTTCGCCCGGGTGCAACTCCAGTTGCAGGCCGGCCAACACTTCCACCGATTCCGGGCCTTCCTCGTAGGATTTGCCCAGGCTGCGGCAGCTCAAGATTGCTTTATCACTCATGCCCGACTCACTCATAACGTAGCGCCTCCGCAGGCTGGGTGCGCGCGGCACGCCAGGCTGGATACAGGGTGGCGAGGAAACTCAGGACCAACGCCGCGGAGCAGACCATCACGACGTCCTGGCTCTGCACCTGCGACGGCAGGTAATCGATGAAGTACACGTCGGCGTTGAGGAACTTGTGCCCGATCAGGCCTTCGAGGGCCGAGATCGCGGCGCTGACGTTCAGCGCGGCGAAGATCCCGACCACCGCGCCGATCGCGGTACCGACTACGCCAATCACGGTGCCTTGCACCATGAACGTGCGCATGATCGTGCCTGGTGTGGCGCCCAGCGTGCGCAGGATCGCGATATCGCCCTTCTTGTCATTCACCACCATCACCAGCGTGGAAATGATGTTGAACGCAGCGACGGCAACGATCAGCAGCAGCAACAGGCCGATCATGGCTTTTTCCATGCGGATCGCCTGATACAGGTTGCCGTGGGTACGGGTCCAGTCGCGGGCGTAGTAGCGGTCTTCGCCGAGGTCGCGGGCGATGCTCCACGCGGTGCGCGGCGCCTGGAACAGATCGTCGAACTTCAGGCGCAGGCCCTGGACCTGATCCGGTTTCCAGCGGTGCAGCCGGGCCAGGTCCTGCAGGTTGGTGACGCCAAGATAGCCATCGAGCTCACCGGCGCCGACATGGAAGATGCCGACCACGGTAAAGCGCTTCATGCGCGGGAACATCCCGGCCGGGGTCACCGTGACTTCGGGCGCGACGAAGGTCAGCTTGTCGCCGATGGCCGCACCGAGCTTGGCCGCGGCCTTGTCGCCGATGACGATGCCGAACTCACCCGGCACCAGGTCATCGAGTTTTCCCTGGGTCATGAATTGATCGATGATCGACACCTGGCGCTCTTGCGCCGGGTCGATGGCATTGAGCAGGACTTTCGAGACCTTGCCGTTATTGGTCAGCAAACCCTGCATTTGCGTAAACGGCGCCACGGCCGTCACCTGCGGGTTCTGCTTGACCTTCGCGGCCAGGCCTTGCCAATCGCTGATCGCCTCACCGGACTCGATGGTCGCGTGGGGCACCATGCCCAGCACGCGGGTGCGCATCTCATGATCGAAGCCATTCATCACCGACAGCACCACGATCATCACGACCACGCCAAGGGCGAGCCCGATCATCGAAGTCAGGGAAATGAATGACACAAAATGATTGCGACGCTTTGCACGGGTGTAACGCGTGCCGATAAATACGAAGAGAGGTCTGAACATGTCGGGGCTTGTTCGGAGGGAAAAGGAACGTCCTTGTGGCGGGGGTCGATAACCAGCTTTACACTCAGACCACCGCCGCTACCATGGGTTCGCCATGTCGACATTAGATGAAGAAGATCGCCGCGAATACTACCGTATCGAGGATACGATCGCACTGGAAATTCGGCCCCTGTCCGCTACTGAAGCCACAGGCCAGGAAGTGTTGCAGGATGCTTCCCCACTCTTCAACTTGCTCAGCGAACTGCACCTGAGTGAATTCGAGTCGCAACACCTGTTGCGCCAGATCAGCGAACGCGACCGGAACCTCGCGGCGTTCCTCAAATCCCAGAACAAACGCATCGACTTGCTCAGCCAGGTGATCGCCATCACCGCGCTCGGGCAAATTGGCGAACCGCAGCCAGTGATCATCTCCGAAGGCGGCATCGACTTTCAGCATCCATCGCCCATTGCCGCCGGCGCACGCCTGTCGGTCAAACTGGTGCTGATGCCGCAAGCCCTGGGCCTGCTGCTACGCGCCCGCGTCACCCATTGCGACCGCAAGGGCGACGGCTATGACGTCGGCACCGAGTTCGAACACCTGACCGACGCCCAACGCCAACTGCTGGCCCGCCACATCTTGCAAAAGCAGGCCCAGGAACGACGCCTGGCCCGCGACCAACTCGAATCAGGCAATTAAATTAAGGAAGAACCGTGACCCTCATCTACGGCCATCGCGGCGCCAAGGGCGAAGCACCGGAAAACACCCTGACCAGCTTTCAGGAATGTCTCAAGCACGGCGTGCGTCGCTGCGAACTGGACCTGCACCTGTCCAAGGACGGCGAGCTGATGGTCATCCACGACCCGACCCTCAAGCGCACCACCGACCGTCGCGGCAAGGTCGTCGAACACACGGCGGCCGAGCTTGTGACGTATGACGCACGCAAGGGTGGACCGGGCTGGATCAAGCCTTGCCCGATTCCGACTCTGGAGGAACTGTTCGAGAAGTGCGACTTCGATCACTGGCAGCTGGAAGTCAAAAGTGCATCACGGATGCGTGCCGCGACCACCGTGCTGGCGATTCGCGAAATGGTGCAGCGTCATGGCCTGATGGACAAGGTGACCATCACCTCGAGTTCTCGTGAAGTGCTCAAGGCCGCGCTGGAACTGGTGCCGGACGTGTCCCGGGGGCTGGTGGCCGAATACGCCTGGCTCGACCCGCTGAAGGTCGCGGCCAGTTACGGCTGTGAAATTCTGGCGCTGAACTGGACCCTGTGCACGCCCGAACGCCTGCAAAGAGCGCAGCGTCAGGGGCTGCATGTGTCGGTATGGACCGTCAACGAGCCCGCGCTGATGCGCAGACTCGCCGACTTCGGCGTTGACAGCCTGATTACAGACTTTCCCGGTTTGGCCACCGCCACGCTCGAGAATTGCTGAAATCGGTCTCCCCGGCCGGCTCAGGCCACCGGCCGGAGCCCGTCAAAAAAGCCGGTTGAGGCCGTCGTACGCGGCTACCCGATAGGCTTCGGCCATGGTCGGGTAGTTGAACGTGGTGTTGACGAAGTACTTCAACGTATTGAGTTCGCCCGGCTGGTTCATGATCGCCTGACCGATGTGCACGATCTCCGACGCCTGATAACCGAAGCAGTGAACACCCAGCACTTCCAGGGTTTCACGGTGGAACAGGATCTTCAGCATGCCTTGCGGTTCGCCAGCGATCTGCGCCCGCGCCATGCTCTTGAAGAAGGCCTTGCCCACTTCGTACGGCACCTTGGCCTGAGTCAGTTCCTGCTCGTTCTTGCCGATCGAACTGATCTCGGGAATGGTGTAGATGCCCGTCGGCACGTCATTCACAAAGCGCCAGCTACCGTTATCGACGATGCTGCCAGCGGCCGAACGACCTTGGTCGTGGGCGGCACTGGCCAGGCTTGGCCAGCCGATCACGTCACCGGCGCCGTAGATGTTCGGCACGCAGGTGCGGTACGCCTCGTCGACTTCGATCTGGCCACGGCTGTTGACCTTCACGCCGATGTTTTCCAGACCCAACTGGTCGGTGTTGCCGGTACGACCGTTACACCAGAGCAAGGCGTCGGCCTTGATCTTCTTGCCGGACTTGAGGTGCAGGATCACGCCGTTGTCCACGCCTTCGACGCGGTCGTAGTCTTCGTTGTGGCGAACCGTGATGTTGTTGTTGCTGAAGTGATAACTCAGGGCCTGGGAAATTTCCGAGTCGAGGAAGCTCAGCAGTTGCCCACGGTTGTCCACCAATTCAACCAATACACCCAGGCCGCTGAAGATCGAGGCGTATTCGCACCCGATCACGCCAGCACCGTAAACGATGAGTTTGCGTGGGGTGTGGCCGAGGCTGAGGATGGTGTCGCTATCGTAGATACGCGGGTGGTGGAAATCGATGTCCGCCGGGCGATAAGGACGCGAACCGGTGGCAATGATGATGTGTTTGGCCACCAGTTTCTCGACCACGCCGTTGGCGCAGACCACTTCGATGGTTTGCTCGTCGGCGAAGCTGCCGGTGCCGAAGAACACATCGACGCGGTTACGGGCGTAGTAGCCGGTACGCGAAGCGACTTGCTTGGAGATGACTTTCTCGGCGCTTTTCAACACGTCCGGGAACGAGAACCAGCGCGGTTCACCAATGGCCCGGAACATCGGGTTGGTGTTGAATTGCATGATCTGCCGCACCGAGTGACGCAGTGCCTTGGACGGGATGGTGCCCAAGTGAGTGCAGTTGCCGCCGACCTGGCGACGGCTATCGACCATCGCCACCTTGCGCCCTGCCTTGGCGGCGTTCATTGCCGCGCCTTCCCCTGCCGGGCCGGAACCCAACACCACCACGTCGTAGTTGTAGACAGCCATGCGTACTCCTCAGAACAGGCCGCGGCACCCTCGGCACCTGCGGCTAAATCACGCCAATGCGTGGCATGAAGGAACAATTTGGGGCCAGTGCAGAACCCGGACACAGTCTATAGAAGCGTTAACGCCGCGCACATTAACCCTTGGTCGCGTCGTAGGCTACTTTTGCCTGCGCTACAACGCCAGTTTTCAATGCTCAAATCGCCGAAATCATTCGGTTTTTTCGCCACTGATGCGTTCAAAAGCGGGACTGCTGCGTGTGACGAAACCTGTATCGGCACGAATCACAAAAAATGCGCCGATATCGTGTTTTTCTGCGTAGTCCCAACCGCGTTCCGGGCCGAGAATCAGCAACAGCGTCGATAAGCCATCGGCCATCAACGCAGAAGAATGAATCACTGTGACGGACGCCAGGGTGTGTGAGACCGGCGCACCGGTGCGGGCATCAAAGGTGTGGGAAAAACGCTGTCCGTCCTGCTCGAAATAATTCCGGTAGTCGCCGGAAGTGGACAGACCATAGCCGTCGACAACAATGACCCGCTCCGCCACCTGCCGGTCATCCCTCGGCTCTTCCAGGGCAATGCGCCACGGCGAGCCGTCGGCCTTCCTGCCGGACGCCTTGAGTTCGCCCGTGGCCTCAGCGAGGTAGTCATGGATGCCCATCGCCTCGAGTCTTGCGGCAATCGTGTCCACCGCATAACCGGCGGCAATGCTGTTGAAATCGACCTCGACGGCGGCGTCCTTGCATAGCTGATCACCATCGATGCGCAAATGTTGGTGGCCAACGCGCTGGCGGGCTTCGGCGAGCGCTTCGGCGGTCGGGACTTTTTCCCCGCGGGCCTGCGGGCCAAATCCCCAGAGATTCAGCAACGGCTCCACCGTCAGGTCGTAGGAACCATCGCTTTGCACTGACAGTTGCTCGCCCACGCGGACCAGTTCGAGGATCGGCGCCGGCATTACCTGACAACGATTGGCCGGCAATGCGTTGAAGCGTTCGATGTCGGAGTCGCTGCGGTAAGTCGACATTTGCCGGTCAATGTCAGCGAGGATCTGCTCGACCTGGACACGGACTTCGTCCGGCGCCGGAAGGTCGGCATGGCGCACATACTTGATCGAATAAGTGCTGCCCATGGTCGGGCCGCCGAAGCTCTCCAGAGTGTCGCCGTTGCCGCAGCCTGATAGTGCGCCGAGCAACAAAAATGCCACCCCCAGCCACCTGATCAACAATTCCCGAGCTCCCCAATGCATCCCCTGACACGCCGCCAGGGCCAGCCATTATGCGATAGAACCGTGGGAGCGGGCTTGCTCGCGAAGAGGCCATCACATTCAGCATTGATAGCTCTCTCAGACCGCTATCGCGAGCAAGCTCGCTCCCACATTGGATAGCTGGCGTGATCACTACCGTGCAAACACCACCACACCCTGTGGGAGCGAGCTTGCTCGCGATGAGGCCAGTGCGAACAACACATCCCCCAATAGACAAAAGCAGCACAAACAAAAACGCCCCGACCAAGGCCGGGGCGTTTTCATGTGCAGCTAAGGCTTAGCGCGGGAATGCTGGCGGGTTTACACCGGCCATGTCTTCCATCACGCGAACCACTTGGCAGCTGTAACCGAACTCGTTGTCGTACCAAACGTACAGAACAACGCGGTTATCCTGGGTGATGGTCGCTTCAGCGTCCACTACGCCTGCGTGGCGCGAGCCAACGAAGTCGGTGGAAACCACTTCCTGGGAGCTGACATAGTCGATCTGCTTGTGCAGATCCGAGTGCATGGCCATCTGGCGCAGGTACTCGTTGATCTCTTCGCGAGTGGTGGCCTTTTCCAGATTCAGGTTCAGGATAGCCATCGACACGTTCGGCGTAGGAACGCGAATCGCGTTACCGGTCAGCTTGCCCTTCAACACTGGCAGAGCCTTGGCGGCTGCAGTGGCGGCACCGGTCTCGGTGATTACCATGTTCAGCGGCGCTGCGCGGCCACGACGGCTGCCCTTGTGGAAGTTGTCGATCAGGTTCTGGTCGTTGGTGAACGAGTGAACGGTTTCGACGTGGCCGTTGACGATGCCGTACTTGTCATTCACAGCTTTGAGCACCGGCACGATGGCGTTGGTGGTGCACGAAGCGGCCGAGATGATCTTGTCGTCAGGGGTGATTTCGCCGTGGTTGATGCCGTGCACGATGTTCTTCAGCGCGCCCTTGCCAGGTGCGGTGAGGATTACGCGGGCAGCGCCCGGGCAAGCCAGGTGCTGGCCCAGGCCATCGGCGTCACGCCATACACCGGTGTTGTCGACGATCAGAGCGTTTTCGATGCCGTACTGGGTGTAGTCGACTTCGGCCGGGCTCTTGGCGTAGATAACCTGGATCAGGTTGCCGTTGGCGGTGATGGTGTTGTTGGCTTCATCGATGGTGATGGTGCCATCGAACGGGCCATGGACCGAGTCGCGACGCAGCAGGCTGGCACGTTTGACCAGGTCGTTCTCGGCGCCCTTGCGGACAACGATGGCGCGCAGGCGCAGGCCGTCGCCACCACCGGTTTTCTCGATCAGGATGCGTGCCAGCAGACGGCCGATACGACCGAAGCCGTAAAGGACAACGTCGGTGCCTTTGCGGGCGGAAGCGTTCTGCTGGCCAACCACGTCAGCCATCTCTTCACGGACGAACTGCTCGGCACTACGGCCATTGCCTTCGGCCTTGAATTTGGCCGCCAGCTTGCCCAGGTCTACCGAAGCGGCACCGAGCTTGAGCTCGCTCATCGCCTTGAGTAGCGGGAATGTTTCGTGGACGGAGAGTTCGGTTTCGTCGGTCTGGCGATGACGGGCAAAGCGGTGCGCTTTGAGGATCGAAATCACCGAGCGGTTGATCAGGCTGCGGCCATAGATCGAGCTCACCACGTTGTTATTGCGGTAGAGCTGACCGATAAGCGGAATCATCGCTTCTGCGAGTGCTTCACGGTCGATCCATTCACCAAGACACTGGTCGGGCTTCTGAGTCACGGGAACCTTCCACATGTAGGGGCAGAAAAAAGGGGCTACATTATGCCGCCGAGTGACAGCGGTAGCAATGCGCGCCCGTCGCGCTTTACGTAACAAATCGTCGTTCAAAAAAATTACGCCTCGCTCCAGCCCAATAAAACCGGGGCTTTCAGCACAGTCAATTTTTTGGAGCCAAAGTCTCCTTATCCGTAACCCTCCGTAACACTCGTTGTTTTTGCCACTACATATTCATTAATTTTAGGTAAAAAAGCGCAGAATTTTGTCTTTACCACTACATTTCGCCAAACCCGTACTTTAGACACAGTCTGCAACTGACAGGCGGCACTCCTGACCGCTACAATTACCGACTTTGTCGCAACGCTTGGAGCTCAACCTTCCGTGCCCGTTCTGCGTCTACCGCTTCTCCCTGCCGCGGCAGGTAAACAGCATTGGGGCAACCTGCCCGGTGCCGCCCTGAGCCTGGCTATCGCCGAGGCCGCCAGCGCTGCCAAGCGCTTTACCCTGCTGCTGACCGCCGATAGCCAAAGTGCCGAACGGCTGGAACAGGAGCTGGCTTTCTTCGCCCCGGATTTGCCCGTACTGCACTTTCCCGACTGGGAAACCCTGCCCTACGACCTGTTTTCACCGCACCAGGACATCATTTCCCAACGTATCTCGGCGCTCTATCGACTGCCGGAGTTGAGTCATGGCGTGCTGGTGGTGCCGATCACCACGGCCCTGCACCGACTGGCGCCCACCAAATTCCTGCTCGGCAGCAGTTTGGTGCTGGATGTCGGCCAGAAGCTCGACGTCGAGCAAATGCGCACCCGGCTCGAAGCCACGGGCTATCGCTACGTCGATACGGTGTATGAACACGGCGAGTTCACCGTTCGCGGTTCGCTGATCGACCTGTTCCCGATGGGCAGCAAGCTGCCGTATCGCATCGATCTGTTCGACGACGAAATCGAAACCCTGCGCACCTTCGACCCGGAGAATCAACGCTCCATCGACAAAGTCGACTCGGTCAAACTGCTGCCGGCCAAGGAGTTCCCGCTGGAGAAAGAAGCCGTGACCCGCTTCAAGGCGCGTTTTCGCGAGCGCTTCGATGTCGATTTCCGTCGCTGCCCGATCTTCCAGGACTTGAACAGCGGGATCACCCCGGCCGGTATCGAGTACTACCTGCCATTGTTCTTCGAAGAAACCTCGACGCTGTTCGATTACCTGCCACAGGACACGCAAGTGTTTTCCCTGCCGGGCATCGAACAGGCCGCCGAGAATTTCTGGAACGATGTGCGCAATCGCTATGAAGAACGTCGTGTCGATCCGTCCCGTCCCTTATTACCGCCAGCCGAGTTGTTCCTTCCAGTGGAAGACTGCTTCGCGCGCCTGAAGAACTGGCCGCGCGTAGTGGCCAGCCAGCAGGACATTGAAAGCGGTGGCGGCCGCGAGCGCTTCCCGGCTCGAGAACTGCCGAACCTGGCCATCGAAGCCAAGGCCACCCAGCCATTGGCAGCACTGGCTGGTTTCCTCGACGAATTCCCCGGTCGCGTGTTGTTTACCGCCGAATCGGCAGGCCGCCGCGAAGTGCTGCTGGAACTGCTGGAGCGCTTGAAGCTGCGACCGAAAACCGTCGACAGCTGGCCGGACTTTGTCGCGGGCAAGGAACGGCTGGCGATCACCATCGCCCCGCTCGACGAAGGCTTGCTGCTCGATGACCCGGCCCTGGCCCTCGTCGCCGAAAGCCCGCTGTTCGGCCAGCGCGTGATGCAGCGCCGTCGCCGCGAAAAGCGCGCCGATGCCAACAACGATGCCGTCATCAAGAACCTCACCGAGCTGCGCGAAGGTGCTCCGGTGGTGCATATCGACCACGGTGTCGGCCGCTACCTGGGCTTGGCAACCCTGGAAATCGACAACCAGACCGCTGAATTCCTCGCCCTGGAATACGCCGAAGGCGCCAAGCTGTATGTGCCGGTGGCCAACCTGCACCTGATCGCCCGCTACACCGGCAGCGACGATGCCCTGGCCCCGCTGCATCGCCTGGGCTCCGAGACCTGGCAGAAAGCCAAGCGCAAGGCCGCCGAACAGGTTCGCGACGTGGCCGCCGAGTTGCTCGACATCTATGCACGTCGCGCTGCCCGTGAAGGCTACGCTTTCGCCGACCCGAAGGCCGACTACGCCACCTTCAGCGCCGGTTTTCCGTTCGAAGAAACCCCGGACCAGCAAACCACCATCGAAGCGGTGCGCGAAGACATGCTTGCGCCCAAGCCGATGGATCGCCTGGTGTGCGGCGACGTCGGCTTCGGCAAGACCGAAGTGGCAATGCGCGCCGCGTTCATTGCGGTGCACGGCGGTCGCCAGGTGGCGATTCTGGTGCCGACCACCCTGCTCGCCCAACAGCACTACAACAGCTTCCGCGACCGCTTTGCCGACTGGCCGGTGACCGTGGAAGTGATGAGCCGCTTCAAATCGGCCAAGGAAGTGAATGCGGCGGTCGCGGACCTGGCCGAAGGCAAGATCGACATCGTCATCGGCACGCACAAGCTGCTGCAGGACGACGTCAAAATCAAAAACCTGGGCCTTGTGATCATCGACGAGGAACACCGTTTCGGCGTGCGCCAGAAAGAACAGCTCAAGGCGCTTCGCAGTGAAGTCGACATCCTGACCCTGACCGCCACGCCGATTCCGCGCACGCTGAACATGGCGGTGTCGGGTATGCGTGACCTGTCGATCATCGCCACGCCGCCGGCCCGTCGCCTGTCGGTACGCACCTTCGTCATGGAGCAGAACAAGAGCACGGTCAAAGAGGCCTTGCTGCGTGAATTGCTCCGTGGCGGTCAGGTCTATTACCTGCACAACGACGTGAAGACAATCGAGAAATGCGCTGCCGATCTGGCCGAACTGGTGCCGGAAGCACGGATCGGCATCGGCCACGGGCAGATGCGCGAGCGCGAACTCGAACAGGTGATGAGCGACTTCTACCACAAGCGCTTCAATGTGCTGATTGCCTCGACCATCATCGAGACCGGCATCGACGTACCGAGCGCCAACACCATCATCATCGAGCGTGCCGACAAGTTCGGCCTGGCACAGTTGCACCAGTTGCGCGGCCGGGTCGGACGCAGCCACCACCAGGCATACGCCTACCTGCTGACGCCACCGCGCCAGCAAATCACCCCGGACGCGGAAAAGCGCCTGGAAGCGATTGCCAACACCCAGGACCTCGGCGCGGGCTTCGTGCTCGCCACCAACGACCTGGAAATCCGTGGCGCCGGAGAACTGCTGGGTGACGGCCAGAGCGGGCAGATCCAGGCTGTCGGTTTCACGCTATACATGGAAATGCTCGAGCGCGCAGTGAAGTCGATCCGCAAGGGCGAGCAGCCGAACCTCGATCAACCGCTAGGCGGCGGTCCGGAAGTCAACTTGCGGGTACCGGCGCTGATTCCGGAAGACTACCTGCCGGATGTCCACGCCCGCCTGATTCTCTACAAACGCATTGCCTCGGCCACCGACGAGGACGGCCTCAAGGATTTGCAGGTGGAGATGATCGACCGTTTCGGCCTGTTGCCGGAGCCGACCAAGAACCTGATCCGCATCACTGCATTGAAATTGCAGGCCGAGCAACTGGGCATCAAGAAAGTCGATGGCGGCCCCCAAGGTGGTCGCGTCGAGTTCGCCGCACAGACGCCGGTCGACCCGTTGACACTGATCAAGCTGATCCAGAGCCAGCCAAAACGCTACAAATTCGAAGGCGCCACGATGTTCAAGTTCATGGTTCCGATGGAGCGCCCGGAAGAGCGCTTTAATACTGTAGAGGCGCTCTTCGAGCGTCTCGTTCCGACAACTGCTTGAAGGACGCCGCATGCGCCTGTTTCGCTCACTGACCTTGCTGACCCTATTGATGCCGGCACTGGTTGCACCCACGGCATTTGCCAATGACCTGTATCAGGTCGAAATGATTCTGGTCCGTCAAAACGCCGTGCCGGCGATTGTCAGCCGTGCCGCGCCGGAAGACTGGGATGCCGGTGCCCAACGCATCAACCCCGACAGCCTGCGCACGCCGAGCCTCAATGGCGAAGTGGAAAAACTCACGGCCAGCAATCAATACGAGGTATTGCTGCACAAAGCCTGGCAACAGAACCTGGGCGAGGAAGCCACCAAAGTCGCGATCAGCGACGGCAAGGAACAGTTCGGCCAATTTCCGATCGAGGGCACCCTGAACATGAAACTGGGGCGTTTCACCGACGTCGACGCCGACTTCTGGGTCAACCAGATAAACGCCGACGGCCTGGTCACTGCCAGTGAACGCCTCAAGACAGAAAGCCATACCAAAAACGGACAGCTGAACTTCCTCGACGCTGGCCACCTCGGCCTGCTGATCAAGATCACCTCCCTGACCGCCCCTGCGCCTCGGCCAGCCCCCGAAGAAATTCCGGACTGATAGAGTCCTTATGTCTGCGACCCTGAGTAAACCCCTGGCGCCGTCCTGGGTCAGCCGATTCAAGGAACAGAGCCTGGAGCGTGGCCGCCGCTACGCGCTGGAGAATCGTGTCAGGATCGTTGAAGCCGGCGACGCCACGATCATCGCCGCTTGCGAAGGCTCTGGCGGTAACGTTTACCGTCAGACCATTCGCCTGCGCGAGTCAGCCAAGGGCACTCTGCTGATGGTCGATGCTACCTGCTCCTGCCCGGTCCACAGCAACTGCAAACATTGCGCGGCGGTGCTCCTGCAAGTGCAGGAAACCCTCGACTACCCCGCTGCCGCCAAAGATGCCGAACTCCTGGAAAAACTCCAGGCAGTCTTGGAAAACCGCAGTCCGAAAGCACCGCCGCAAGTGCTGGTGGACAATGTGCAGCCCGTTCCGCGCCTGTGGCTGGCCAGCATCGAGTTCAGCGCATTCGAACCGCGCAACGGTCGAATGCAGCGTTACATCCAGCATCGCGCGGCGCTGTCTTTCAGTTACCTGGACGAGTACGTTTCCGGGCAGAAAAACACCGATATCCTGATTCGTCAGGAAACCCAAACGCTGCGGATAAAACGCCACCCGGAAGTGGAACAGTCCTACCGAGAGCAACTGCGAATCCTCGGCTTCAAAATCGCCACCCGGCAAAGCAAGGCCCTGCCGGAAAGTGCCGGCGAGCTGTTCGAGATGGTCAATGACAGCGCCTGGCTGACCTTTACCCTCAATGAACTGCCGAAGTTGCGCACCCAGGGCTGGGAATTGCAGATCGACGAGGACTTCGGTTTCGACCTGACGGCGGTAGACGACTGGTACGCCACAGTCGAACAGGCACCGGAGCGAGACTGGTTCGACCTGGAACTGGGGATCATCGTCAACGGCGAACGTCTGAGCCTGTTACCGATCCTGCTCAACCTGATGCGCTCCCACACCGAAATCCTCAACCCGGAACGCCTTGCCCGACGACGCGACGACGAGCTGATCCTGGTCAACATCCCCAATCGCCCGAACTCCGGGCACGGCCCGCTGCAAGTCGCCCTGCCCTTCGGTCGCTTGAAACCGGTGCTGGCCACCCTCGGCGAGTTCTACCTGCAGGAGCCCGGCGACACCACGCTGCGCCTGAGCAAGGCCGATGCCACGCGCCTGAACCCGCTGGAAGACATGCCACTGCTCTGGGAGGGCGGCGAACAAATCCGCACCTTTGCCCAGCGCCTGCGCGACATCAAGGACCACACGGCCGTCGCCCCGGACGGCCTGAATGCGACGTTGCGTCCGTATCAGCTTGAGGGCTTGAGCTGGATGCAATCGCTGCGGCAGCTGGAAGTGGGTGGAATCCTTGCCGATGACATGGGCCTGGGCAAAACCCTGCAGACACTGGCGCACGTCCTGAGCGAGAAAAATGCCGGTCGTCTCGATCGGCCATGCATGGTGGTGATGCCGACCAGCCTGATCCCCAACTGGCTCGACGAAGCGGCGCACTTTACGCCGCAGCTCAAAGTACTGGCGCTATACGGTGCCGGCCGCAAAAAGCACTTCGACAAGCTGGCTGACTACGATCTGATCCTGACCACCTATGCGCTGCTGCCCAAGGATGTCGAACGCCTGGCGGCGCAGCCTTTGCACATACTGGTGCTGGATGAAGCGCAATACATCAAGAACCCGACCAGCAAGGCCGCCCAGGCTGCCCGCGAGCTCAATGCCCGGCAGCGCCTGTGCCTGAGTGGCACACCGCTGGAAAACCATCTCGGTGAACTCTGGTCGCTGTTTCACTTTCTGTTGCCCGGCTGGCTGGGCGACGTCAAAAGTTTCAACCGCGATTACCGCGTGCCGATTGAAAAACGCACCAACGAAGTCAGACTCCAGCACCTCAACGGCCGCATCAAACCTTTCCTGCTGCGCCGCACCAAGGAACAGGTGGCTACCGAATTGCCGCCGAAAACCGAGATCATCCACTGGGTCGAACTCAACGAGGCCCAGCGCGACGTGTACGAAACCATGCGCCTGGCCATGGACAAGAAGGTCCGCGACGAGATCACCCGCAAAGGCGTGGCCCGCAGCCAGATCATCATTCTCGAAGCCCTGCTCAAGCTGCGTCAAGTGTGCTGCGATTTGCGCCTGGTCAACGATGCGACCCTGCCAAGCCGTGGCAGCACGTCAGGCAAGCTCGACAGCCTGATGGAAATGCTCGAGGAATTGTTCGAGGAAGGTCGGCGGATCCTGCTGTTCTCGCAGTTCACTTCAATGCTGTCACTGATCGAAGACGAACTGAACAAACGCGGCGTGGCCTACGCTCTGTTGACCGGCCAGACCCGCGACCGCCGCACACCGGTGAAGGAATTCCAGAGCGGCAAGCGTCAGATTTTTCTGATCAGCCTGAAGGCCGGTGGCGTTGGCCTGAACCTGACAGAAGCGGACACGGTGATTCATTACGACCCGTGGTGGAACCCGGCGACAGAAAACCAGGCGACCGACCGTGCGTATCGCATCGGCCAGGAGAAGCCGGTGTTCGTCTACAAACTGATTGCGCGCGGCACGGTGGAAGAAAAGATTCAGCACCTGCAAAAGGAAAAATCCGACCTCGCGGCCGGCGTATTGGATGGGCGCAAGGCCGGGGACTGGAAACTGCAGAGCGATGATATCGAGGCGCTGTTTGCGCCGCTGCCGGAAAACCTCGAAAAACGTTGAGATCTGCGGCGTTTTTTAGTCCGTCATCGCGAGCAAGTCGGATCGCCGCACCGTCGCTCCCACAGGTTCAGAGGTGTCCGCAAAAGACGCGGACACTGTGGGAGCGAGTTTGCTCGCGATAGGGTCAACTCGGTGCCAAGGCTGACTCAGCCCTTGAGCGCCCGCGCCAGTGTCGATTTCACCTTGCCCATACCGTCATGCAAGGCCTGCTCGATCTCGGCCATGGTGATCACCGCCGTCGACTTGCCCGCCGCCGGGTTCACCACCAGCGCCAGACAGGCGTAATCGAGTTCCAGCTCGCGGGCCAAGGCGGCTTCCGGCATACCGGTCATGCCGACGATGTCGCAGCCATCGCGCTCCAGCCTGGCAATTTCAGCCACTGTCTCCAGGCGCGGCCCTTGAGTGCAGGCATACACGCCATGACTGCTGTAGCCCACGCCTTCCGCCGCCAATGCCGCAATCAGTTGCTGACGCAACGGCTCGCTGTAGGGGTAGCTGAAGTCGATATGGGTGACGTGCTCCAGGTCATCGGAAAAGTAGGTGTGCTCACGACCACTGGTGTAGTCGATCAACTGATGCGGCACGCAGAAATGCCCGGTGCCCATCGCTGCATGGATGCCGCCCACGGCGTTGACCGCCAGAATGGCTTCGGCACCGGCCTGCTTCAGCGCCCAGAGGTTGGCGCGGTAGTTGACCTGATGCGGCGGAAAACGATGGGGATGACCGTGACGCGCGAGGAACAGTACTTCCTTGCCGGCATACTCGCCGACCTGAACATCGGCCGAAGGTGCGCCATAAGGCGTGTCCAATGCCAGTGACTGGCGAATGCTCAGGCCTTCGAGTTGAGTCAGGCCAGTGCCACCGATAATCGCGTAAACCGTCATAACGAACAGTCCTTAATCAATCAATTGAGCTTCTTTGAGCGTGCCGACAGCGGCCAGCCAGCGCGGGTCTTGACGGTATTCGGTGCTGGCAAACGACTGGCCACGCATCCGCGCAATGCGCTCGGAAGGCTTGACCTTCAGACGCTGGGCAGCGCTCAGGGCCAGTTCGGCGGCCGCACGGTCGTTGCACACCAGCCCCATGTCGCACCCGGCAGTCAGCGCCGCTTCGATACGGCTGGCGGCATCGCCGACCACGTGAGCGCCCGCCATGGACAGGTCGTCACTGAAGATCACGCCATCGAACTGCAACTCGCCACGCAGGATGTCCTGCAACCAGCGGCGGGAGAAACCGGCGGGCTGGGAATCGACTTGTGGATAAATGACGTGGGCCGGCATGACCGCGGCCAGTTGCTTGCTCAGCTTGGCAAACGGCACCAGGTCATTGGCGCGGATCTCGTCGAGGCTGCGTTCGTCGTTGGGAATCGCGACGTGAGAATCCGCTTCAGCCCAGCCGTGGCCGGGGAAGTGCTTGCCGGTGGCGGCCATTCCGGCGCTGTTCATCCCACGGATGAATGCACCCGCGAGCAAGGCAGCGCGCGCGGGATCGCCTTCGAACGAACGCGTGCCGACAACGGCGCTGCGCTGGTAATCAAGGTCCAGCACCGGCGCAAAGCTCAGGTCCAGGCCAACGGCCAACACTTCGGTGGCCATGATCCAGCCGCACTGCTCGGCCAGGTATTCGGCGTTCGGGTTGTCGGCAATGGCGCGCATGGCGGGCAATCGCATGAATCCCTGGCGCAGGCGCTGCACGCGGCCGCCCTCTTGATCCACCGCCAACAGCAGATCGGGACGAATGGCGCGAATGGCTGCACTCAGCTCGCGTACTTGACGCGGATGCTCGATGTTGCGGGCAAAGATGATCAGGCCACCCACTTCAGGCTGGCGCAACAATTGGCGATCTTCAGCCGTCAGCCAGGTACCGGCGACGTCCACCATCAACGAGCCTTGCAAGCCAGCAGTCATAGAAATTCCTTGATAACAGAAAACCCGGCCCAAACGAATTCGCCGCCAGACGCTATGCCCGGAAGGTCGGCGATTTCAATGGGAAACGGGTTCAGAACGAGAGTCGGCATGGGCGGCTAGCTTAGCGGATGTCAGCTGTCGCGCCCACCCGTGTGCGGTTAAACCTTGGCGGCAACCGGTGTCGATTTGCTACGCGGACGCAACTGGGCCGTGGCCATGGCCGAGTCGGTAACGCCGGATTCGGCGCGCATGCCGGCAGCCAGGAACGGCACCATCAGGCGCATGACCTGCTCGATCGAGGTGTTCACGCCGAAATCGGTTTCGGCAATCGCGCGCAAGGCCTTGATACCAGACATGCTGAACGCCGCCGCACCCAACATGAAGTGCACGCGCCAGAACAACTCGATAGGTGGAATACGTGGCGCTGCTTCGTTGACCAGCATCATATAGCGGCGAAATACCTTGCCGTACATGTCTTCCAGATAACGACGCAAGTGCCCCTGGCTCTGACTGAACGCCAGCCCCAGCAAACGCATGAAGATAGACAGGTCGTTGCCACTGCGCGGCTGCACCACCAGTGCCTGCTCGACGAGAATTTCCAGCAACTCTTCGAGTGTCGGCTTGATTTCAGGCTTGGCCTGACGCCGCTCCAGCTCTTTATCGAGGCTGATGCAGAATGGCCCGAGGAACCGAGAGAAAACCGCTTGAATCAACGCCTTCTTCGAACCGAAGTGATAGTTCACCGCCGCCAGGTTGACACCCGCCTTGCTGGTGATCAGACGCAACGAGGTTTCGGCGAAACCTTTTTCCGCGAACAACTGCTCGGCGGCATCAAGAATGCGTTCAACGGTTTCCGACTGGGCCATGGCTACTCCGCCTGACAAACACTTGTTTGAAACATACGTTTCAGCCTGTGCATTGTCAAGTCTGGCAGTTCGTTTCGGGAATGGTCGGTCAGACATTTAACCACACAACGGCAAAGCTTCAATCCACCGGCTGTTTGACCGTCCGGCGGCGACTGAAAAATGGAGCATTGCCAAGACCGCCTTACTGTATATAATCCCAGTCACTGTATAAAAAAACAGAGCGATCGATATGCTAAAGCTGACGCCACGACAAGCAGAGATTCTGGCCTTCATCAAGCGCTGCCTGGAAGACAACGGGTATCCACCCACCCGCGCGGAAATCGCTCAGGAACTGGGTTTCAAGTCACCCAATGCGGCGGAAGAACATCTCAAGGCACTGGCCCGCAAGGGTGCAATCGAGATGACGCCTGGCGCCTCCCGCGGCATCCGCATTCCCGGCTTCGAAGCCAAGGCCGACGATTCCACCCTGCCGATCATTGGCCGGGTAGCAGCTGGCGCCCCGATTCTTGCGCAGCAACACATCGAAGAGTCCTGCAACATCAATCCCGCCTTCTTCCATCCCCGCGCCGACTACCTGCTGCGCGTCCATGGGATGAGCATGAAGGATATCGGCATATTTGACGGCGACCTGCTGGCGGTCCACACCACCCGCGAAGCCCGTAACGGCCAGATCGTCGTTGCGCGGATCGGCGACGAAGTTACCGTCAAGCGCTTCAAGCGTGACGGCAGCAAAGTCTGGCTGATCGCCGAGAACCCCGAGTTCGCCCCTATCGAAGTGAACCTTCAAGACCAGGAACTGGTGATCGAAGGCTTGAGCGTCGGCGTCATTCGCCGCTAAAGGAGGCACCATGCAGTTCCCACAGACATCACCACAGCAAACCCAACTGCCGTTGTTCGAAGCGTTCATGGCACAGCCATTGGCGCCGATCCTGAAAGACGTAGTCGAGTCCCCCTGGAGCGCCGAACCTGACGCTTTCAGCGAGCTGTCACTGCGTGGTGCAGCCGGGAACTGCCTGAGCCTTCTGGCACCGATCCTCAGGGAACTGAGCCAGGACCAGGACGCACGCTGGCTGACACTGATTGCACCACCTGCCAGCCTGACTCAAGCCTGGCTGCGAGATGCCGGCCTTAACCGCGAGCGCATTCTGCTGCTGCAGCCGCGGGGCACCCAGAGCGCCCAGCAACTGACTTGCGAAGCCCTGCGCCTGGGTCGTAGCCATACGGTGGTCAGCTGGATCAACCCGCTGAGCCCCCAATTACGACAACAACTGATCAGCGCCGCCCGCACAGGGGACGCTCAGAGCCTGAATATTCGACTGGGTTAACCGGCGGACAAACGCGTGATTTACCGCGCAAGGCTTCTCTAGGGATAGAGAAGCCGATGAGTAACGACATCAAGAAAAGCGACAGGCGGCGGTCAATGAAGAACCCGCGACCCCTCTTCCTTGTCGAATTCGCCTTCAACCAGGCGACCTGCCATCTGAACACCGACGCTCAACATCGCCTTGGCGACTTCCACGTGCTGCCCTTGCAGGAATGCCTTGGCGTCCTCGGAGAAATCCAAAGTAACCAGAGAACCCTCGTCCTCGGCCCTGCGCAGCTCGATACGGCCGTCTGGTAACTCGACAATTTCTAGAAAGGACGTTGGCATAAAGGACTGTTCTCCACGAAAGGCGGGGATTATATAGGCATCGGCCAGGCTTCGCTCGGGATCTTGACCAAATGCCATCCCAAAACTGTTTCTGTCAGCACTCGTTCAGGCCTTCGCGAAAGCGGATCGCCAGCGCTTTCAGATTCTGACGCCAACTCTCCAGCTCTTCCCGACTCAGCTCTTGCGGCACCTCGTCTTCATCAAGATTGATAGCCTGAATCAGTGGCTGGGTCACGTCCCCTTTCGGCTTGTGGGGGGCGCGCGGCGGCTGAAACAACGCAGCATGGGCAGCCAACAACTTGGCCAGCCAGGTCTCCGGGTTATTGGCCAACTCGACCAGCTCAGCCATTTCCGGAATGGCGATGGTGTCCAGCACCTCGCGAGTCAGCAACAACTCTGCACGGGGTGCATTGGCCTGAGGCAAGCGATAGAAACCGGCGATCTCGTGACACAGGCCCAGCAGCGCGCCGTACAGATGAAACAGCGCGGATTCGCGCCCAGCCTGGATCAGCGCCAGCGAATTCATCGCCCGCCCCTCTTCAGTGCGCGCCAGCGCTTCGAGCGACAAGCCGGCGAAATAAATCTTCTGATTGGTGCGGGTATACAGTTCGTGGGCCATGACGGCAGCCTCCACAACGAAATAATTGCTTCATGCAGGTTGGACAGTGTCGTGGATCAGCCGATCCAACCGCAAGCCCAAAACAAAAAGGCCGCATGAAAACCCGAGGGTTCTCATGCGGCCTTGCGCACTGACTGTAGGAGCGAGCTTGCTCGCGATGGACCTGAGAGCAACGCGGGCATTCTGAAAGCCCGCGTCATCGTTGACGCCCTTCGCGAGCAAGCTCGCTCCTACAGGGGGCGCGGCGTTAAGACTTGGCTGCCGGTCGCTTGTCTTCGACCGCCCACTTGCCGCCGTCGTAGAACGCTTTCCAGCCAGTCGGCTTACCGTCAACTTCGGTCTGCACGTACTGTTCCTTGGTCTTGCGACTGTAACGGATCACGGCTGGCAGACCATCCGGATCTTTCTTCGGCGCTTCGCAGAGGAAGTGATACTTCGGATCGATCTCATCCTTGTGCGGGATGATTTCCATCACCAGCGGAGCACGAGTCTCGCGGTTTTTCGGGAACTGGCTGGCCGCAAGGAACAGACCGGATGCACCGTCGCGCAGAATGTAGGTGTCGTTGACCTTTTCGCACTTCAGCTCAGGCATCTTCACCGGATCCATCTTCGGCGGCGCGGCATCACCACTCTTGAGCAGTTTGCGGGTGTTCTTGCAGGTGGCATTGGTGCAACCGAAGAACTTGCCGAAACGGCCGGTCTTGAGCTGCATCTCGCTACCGCACTTGTCGCACTCCAGGCTCGGACCTTCATAGCCCTTGATGCGATAGGTGCCCTCTTCGATTTCGTAGCCATCGCAATCCGGGTTGTTACCGCAGATGTGCAGCTTGCGCTTCTCATCGAGCAGGTAGGCATCCATCGCCGTGCTGCAGATCGGGCAGCGATGCTTGCCACGCAACACCAGCGACTCCGACTCACCCTCGTCGTCCGCAGCGATTTCATCGCCCGGCACCAGGTTGACGGTGGCCTTGCAGCGCTCTTTCGGCGGCAGGCTGTAGCCCGAGCAACCGAGGAACACGCCGGTCGACGCGGTACGGATCTGCATCGGGCGACCGCAGGTGGTGCACGGAATGTCAGTCATAACGGGCTGATTGGCCCGCATGCCGTGTTCCGGGCTTTCGGCTACTTCGAGTTTCTTCTTGAAGTCGCCGTAGAACTCGTCGAGCACGTTTTTCCAGTCGCGTTCGCCCTGGGCCACGTCATCGAGATGCTCTTCCATGCCCGCGGTGAAGCCGTAGTCCATCAGGTTGGAGAAGCTTTCGGCCAGACGCTCGGTGACGATGTCGCCCATCTTTTCAGAATAGAAACGACGGTTGTGCAGCGCCACGTAGCCGCGGTCCTGAATGGTCGAAATGATCGCCGCGTAGGTCGAAGGACGACCGATGCCGCGTTTTTCCATTTCTTTTACCAGACTGGCTTCCGAGTAACGCGCCGGCGGCTTGGTGAAGTGCTGGGTCGGATCAAGCTTGATCAGCTTCATCGCGTCGCCCTGGGTCATGTCCGGCAGTACGTCGTCATCGCCTGGTTTGGCGATTTGCGGCATGACGCGAGTGTAACCGTCGAACTTCAGGATGCGGCCCTTGGCGCGCAGCTCGAAGTCGCCGGCACCGACAGTGACCGTGGTCGACAGGTATTGCGCCGGCAGCATCTGGCAGGCGAGGAACTGGCGCCAGATGAGCTCGTAGAGGCGCTCAGCGTCACGCTCCATGCCCGACAGCTTGCTTGGCTCGGTATTGGCGTCGGACGGACGAATCGCTTCGTGAGCCTCTTGTGCGCCTTCCTTGCTGCTGTAGACGTTCGGGGTTTCCGGCAGGTATTTCTTGCCGAATTCGCCTTCAATATAGGCACGCGCCATCGCCACCGCATCAACCGAAAGGTTGGTGGAGTCGGTACGCATGTAAGTGATGTAGCCAGCTTCGTAAAGACGCTGGGCCATCATCATCGTCTTCTTCACACCGAAGCCCAGGCGATTGCTTGCGGCTTGCTGCAAGGTGGAAGTGATGAAGGGTGCCGACGGCTTGCTGCTGGTCGGCTTGTCTTCGCGCTTGACGATGCTGTAGCTGGAAGACTTGAGCTTCTCCAGCGCGGCCATGGCCTGGGTTTCATTGAGCGGCTTGAAGGCCTCGCCTTTCTCGCGGGCCACGTCGAAGCGCACGGTCGCGCCTTTTGCAGTGCCGAGGTCGGCGTGAACTTCCCAGTACTCTTCCGGGATGAACGCGCGGATTTCACGTTCGCGCTCGACCACCAGCTTCACGGCAACCGACTGCACGCGACCGGCGGACAGACCGCGAGCGATCTTGGCCCACAGCAGCGGCGAAACCATGTAACCCACCACGCGGTCGAGGAAACGACGCGCCTGCTGGGCGTTGACGCGATCGATATCCAGCTCACCTGGTTTCGAGAAGGCTTCCTGAATCGCCTTCTTGGTGATTTCGTTGAACACCACACGCTTGTAGCGGGTATCGTCACCACCGATGGCTTCGCGCAGGTGCCAGGCAATGGCTTCCCCCTCGCGGTCCAAGTCGGTTGCGAGATAGATGGTGTCAGCATCCTTGGCGAGCCGGCGCAGCTCTTCGATGACTTTTTCCTTGCCTGGGAGGATCTCGTACTTGGCTTTCCAGCCATGATCCGGATCGACACCCATGCGCGCGACCAGCTGCTTGCGCGCTTTTTCTTTCGGCGACAGTGCCGGCGCTTCACCCGCAGCAGCCTTGCCGCGCTTGGCGGCTGGCTCTTTGCTGGCGCTAGCCGAACCGCTGGTGGGCAGGTCTCGGATATGGCCGATACTCGACTTCACCACGTATTCGTTGCCCAAATACTTGTTGATGGTCTTGGCCTTAGCCGGGGATTCCACAATGACCAGCGATTTGCCCATGGATCAGAAAATTCCTGAATTCGAGAAGTGAAAGGCGGTTGGCGCCTGACGCGGCACCGCTATATATAGTGGCTACAAGATGAGGTCAAGCGCAGGGCTCTGCGCGCACTCCCCTTATGGCTGCGGAAAAACGCTCGGTTCGGCCTGCACCAAAGCAAAGCGTGGCACCTGTTCGCCGTCAACCTCGACGGACTCCAGGAACATGCTCAAGGGACGCACCCAAAAGCCGTAATCGCCATACAGGGCTTGGTAGAAGACCACTTCTTCTTCGGTTTCCGAATGCCGCGCAACACTGAATACGCGGTACTGCGGACCTTTGTAATGTTGGTAGAGCCCAGGTTGTATCGGCATGCTTTGGCCCTCACTCAAATTTTTTCAAAATAAAAACAAAAATAAATCCGGAAAAACAAAAACCGGGGCACTTGGCCCCGGCTTCCATCAACGAGACGCTTAAACGCGTTCGAAGACGGTGGAGATGCCCTGGCCGAGACCAATGCACATGGTGGCTACCCCGAAGGTACCGCCATTCTGCTTCATCACATTGAGCAAAGTGCCGGAGATACGCGCACCGGAGCAACCGAACGGGTGGCCCAGGGCGATCGCGCCGCCGTGCAGGTTAACCTTCTCGTTCATCTTGTCGAGTACTTTCAGATCTTTCAGCACTGGCAGGGCCTGTGCGGCGAAAGCTTCGTTGAGCTCGAAGAAGTCGATGTCGGAAATGCCCAGACCCGCGCGCTTCAGTGCTTTTTGTGTGGCCGGTACTGGACCATAGCCCATGATTGCCGGATCCACACCTGCCACTGCCATCGAACGAATCACCGCCAGAGGCTGGATACCCAGATCCTGTGCACGCTGCGCCGACATCACGATCATGCACGAGGCACCATCGGTGATCTGCGACGAGGTACCGGCTGTCACGGTGCCGCCCTTCGGATTGAACGCCGGCTTCAGAGCCGCCAGGCTTTCCAGGGTGGTTTCCGGACGAATGGTTTCGTCGTAGTCGAAGGTTTTCAGGAAACCGTTCTCGTCGTAGCCCTGCATCGGGATGATTTCGTCTTTGAACTTGCCTTCCACGGTCGCCTTGTGGGCGAGTTGGTGGGAGCGCACGCCGAAAGCGTCCTGTTGCTCGCGAGTGATGCCGTGCATTTTGCCCAGCATTTCCGCGGTCAGGCCCATCATGCCCGAGGCTTTCGCCGCGTACAGCGACATGTGCGGGTTCGGATCGACACCGTGCATCATGCTCACGTGACCCATATGCTCGACGCCACCAACCACGAAAACGTCACCGTTGCCGGTCATGATCGCTTGCGCGGCAGTGTGCAGAGCGCTCATGGACGAGCCACACAGGCGGCTGACGGTCTGGCCGGCCGAAGTGTGCGGGATCTGGGTCATCAGCGACGCCATGCGCGCGATGTTCCAGCCCTGCTCCAGGGTCTGGTTCACACAGCCCCAGATCACGTCTTCGACTTCGTTCGGGTCGACCTTGACGTTACGTTCCAGCAGTTTGCTGATCAGGTGCGCCGACATGTCTTCGGCGCGGGTGTTGCGGTGCATGCCGCCCTTGGAGCGGCCCATCGGAGTACGACCGAAGTCGACAATCACGACGTCTCTAGGATTCAAGCTCATAAGTTCACTCTCACTCTAGTTGGGGGCGCTTAACCGAAGAAGCTCTGGCCGTTCTTGGCCATTTCGCGCAGCTTCGCGGTCGGGTGGTACAGCGCGCCCAAATCAGCGTACTGGTCAGCCAGGGCAACGAACTCTGCCACACCGATCGAATCGATGTAACGCAGCGCACCGCCACGGAATGGAGGGAAACCAATACCGTAGACCAGACCCATGTCGGCTTCGGCAGCGGTTTCGACGATGCCGTCTTCCAGGCAGCGCACGGTTTCCAGGCACAGCGGGATCATCATCCAGTTGATGATGTCTTCGTCGGTGACTTCGCGCTGCTCGTAAACGATCGGCTTGAGCACTTCCAGCACCGAAGGATCGGCCACCTTCTTCTGCTTGCCCTTCTTGTCGGTCTCGTAGGCGTAGAAGCCCTTGCCGTTCTTCTGGCCCAGGCGCTTGGCTTCGTAGAGCACGTCAACGGCCGAGCGACGGTCGTCTTTCATGCGATCAGGGAAGCCTTCGGCCATCACGTCACGACCGTGGTGGCCGGTGTCGATGCCGACCACGTCCATCAGGTAGGCCGGACCCATCGGCCAGCCGAATTTTTCCATGACCTTGTCGATACGGACGAAGTCCACACCAGCGCTGACCAGCTTGGCGAAACCGCCGAAGTACGGGAACAGGACGCGGTTGACCAGGAAGCCCGGGCAGTCATTGACCACGATCGGGTTCTTGCCCATTTTCTTGGCGTAGGCAACGGTGGTGGCAACAGCCAGCTCGCTGGACTTCTCGCCACGGATCACTTCCACCAGCGGCATCATGTGCACCGGGTTGAAGAAGTGCATGCCGACGAAGTTTTCCGGACGCTTGAGGGCTTTGGCCAGCAAGGTGATGGAAATGGTCGAGGTGTTGGACGCCAGGATGGTGCCCTCCTTTACCTTGTCTTCAACTTCGGCCAGTACCGCTTGCTTGATCTTCGGATTTTCGACGACCGCTTCGACCACCAGATCCACGTGACCGAAATCACCGTAGGACAGGGTTGGACGGATGCCGTTGAGCACTTCAGCCATTTTCGCAGCGGTCATGCGACCTTTATCAACGCGGCCGACCAGCAGTTTGGCGGCTTCGGCCAGCCCCTGCTCGATACCGTGCTCGTTGATGTCCTTCATCAGGATCGGCGTGCCTTTGGAGGCCGACTGATAGGCAATACCGCCACCCATGATGCCGGCGCCCAGTACGGCGGCCTGCTTCACGTCCTTGGCGATTTCGTCGTAGGCCTTGGCCTTTTTCTTCAGTTCCTGATCGTTCAGGAACAAGCCGATCAGGCTCTGCGCGGCAGAGGTCTTGGCCAGCTTGACGAAACCTGCAGCTTCAATTTCCAGCGCCTTGTCGCGACCGAAGTTCGCGGCTTTCTGGATGGTCTTGATCGCTTCAACCGGCGCCGGGTAGTTCGGGCCAGCCTGGCCGGCGACGAAACCTTTGGCGGTTTCGAAAGCCATCATTTGTTCGATGGCGTTCAGCTTCAGCTTTTCCAGCTTCGGCTGGCGCTTGGCCTTGTAGTCGAACTCGCCGGAGATGGCGCGCTTGATCAGTTCCAGCGCGGCATCTTGCAGCTGCTCTGGAGCAACTACGGCGTCGACAGCGCCGACTTTCAACGCGTCTTCAGGACGGTTTTCCTTGCCAGCGGCGATCCATTCGATGGCGTTGTCGGCACCGATCAGGCGCGGCAGGCGCACAGTACCGCCGAAGCCCGGGTAGATGCCCAGCTTGACTTCCGGCAGACCGATCTTGGCCTGGGTGGACATGACGCGGTAGTCCGCCGCCAGGCACATTTCCAGACCGCCACCCAACGCGATGCCATTGATCGCGGCGACGGTCGGGACGTTGAGGTCTTCGAAATCGCTGAAAATCTTGTTGGCTTCGAGGTTGCCAGCAACAAGTTCTGCATCCGGCAGCTTGAAGTTGTCGACAAATTCAGTGATGTCGGCGCCGACGATGAACACGTCCTTGCCACTGCTGACGATCACGCCCTTGATCGAAGCATCTGCCTTGATGGTGTCTACGGCCTGACGCAGTTCGTTCAGGGTTAGACGGTTGAACTTGTTGACGGACTCACCCTTGAGGTCGAACTTCAGTTCGACGATGCCACTTTCAAGAGCCTTAACCGTGATGGCTTTACCTTCGTAAATCATCAACTGATCTCCACGATATGGAAGCTGAACAGTACACGTCGGACGCAGGCGAATGGCTTGGCAGGGACGTTGATCGTCAATGCTACGCCCATTCCCCCGGCACACCCGCCAACGCGATAGTCGGGATTCTGTAGGAGCGGTCTGAAATACAAACGCTCAATTCATACGCCCGTTTGATTTGGGTACGTCACCTTCACGGAATTTCCGACAATTGTCAATCGCCCGAAACACGGGTTGAAACGCGACTTTCCGGTCATATCCGTACTGCGAAGACCTTAAACACGCTTGAGCATGCAAGATCATTCATAGAATCAATTGTTAGAAAGTTCGCCCTAATTCGCTGCAGCCCGTGTTTAACAAGCTACGCTGGCGGAACCCAGGGAAAAATTGTGAACGCTTTTGGCGAATGCCCAGCGTAAGATCAGCCCACACCGTTTTACCGGCCTGCCTGGCCAACTCCAGCCCGATGATGATGTCGGGCTTTTTATTGCCTGCGAAAAACGCCTGTAGGAGCGAGCCTGCTCGCGATGAATCTGAGAGCGCCACGGGGTGTCAGGCTTCCCCACGTCATCGTTGACGACCATCGCGAGCAGGCTCACTCCTACAGGGGATCGGGGTTCAGGCGAGGGCTTTGAGGGTGGCGTCGATCTGCTGCAACACCTCAGCCTCGCCCTTCTCGCCCCAATACAAGGCGATCATTTGCTTGTTGGCTTCGACTTTGAAGACATTGCCCGGCAATTTTTCGAAATGATCGAGCAGCGAGCGATCTTCACAGATTTCCTGCCATTGATTGACCCAGACACCTGGTGATTTTTGCCAGTAACTCCAGCACGCCGGCTGATTGCCACGTCGAGGACGATGGTACTGGGCGCAGGGGCTCGGCGGCTCCTGGCTGAGCCAGTGCGGCCACTCCTGAGGCGCCAATTGCATGGCCAGCCCGATGCGCCGAGCCTCCATCCGCAAGGCGATGCGCCCGCTCTGAACTCGCGACGGCCGCAACCATGCCAGCGGACTCAGCACCACCAGCAGGATTGACACCACTATCCAGACCGTCATATCTGTACTCCCGAATTTGAATGAGCCCATTGTGTCACTTTGGAACCAATGCGCTTGAAACCAGCCATACTTACCAATATTGCATCCCTCAGGAGGAGCACCTCATGCCCTACAACCATATTCTGGTCGCTGTAGATCTGACCGAAGAGTGCGACCCTGTGATTCACCGCGCTCGCGAACTGTCGGTGAGCAACGGTGCGAAATTGTCGCTGGTGCACATTGTCGAGCCGATGGCGATGGCCTTCGGCGGCGACGTGCCAATGGACCTGTCACAACTGCAACAGCAGCAGTTCGATCAGGCCAAGGAGCGCCTTGACCGCCTGATCCTGAAATACCCGGAACTCTCCAGGGAATACAGCCACCTGACCTACGGCCAGCCACGCCAGGAGATCCACCACCTGGCCAAGGAGCAAACCTGCGATCTGATCGTGGTGGGCAGCCATGGCCGGCATGGTCTGGCACTGTTACTGGGCTCCACCGCCAATGACGTGCTGCATGGCGCGCCTTGCGATGTGCTGGCGGTGCGCCTGCAAAACAAAAGCTGACAACACGCCCTTGTAGGAGCGAGCCTGCTCGCGATGGTCGTCAACGATGACGCGGGCAGCCTGACACCCCGTGGCGCTCTCAGGCTCATCGCGAGCAAGCTCACTCCTACAAGGGAATTGCATTTCATATGAAAAGCCCGGCGTTCATCACTGAACGCCGGGCTTTTTTTGTTACCAGATCAATCAGGCATCCAGCTCGGCCCAACGCTCGACCATGATGTCGAGTTCAGCCTGCAACTGCTCCAATTGAGCAATCACCGCAGCCGTTTCGGCCGCCGGACGCTGATAGAAGCCGGCATCCGCCATCTGTGCCTCAACGGCGGCAATCTGCTGCTCCATGGCCTCGATCTGCCCCGGCAACGCTTCCAGTTCGCGCTGCAATTTATAGCTGAGCTTTTTCTTCGCCACTGGCGCTTCGACAGCTGCCGTAACCGGCGCAGGCTCGGCCTTCACCACCGCAGAGTTCAGGTCGGCCTTGCCGGACTTGCTCTCGGTCACGCCCAGCAAACGCGGCGAGCCGCCTTGGCGCAGCCAGTCCTGGTAACCACCGACGTACTCGCGAACCTTGCCTTCACCTTCGAAGACCAGGGTACTGGTGACCACGTTGTCGAGGAATGCCCGGTCGTGGCTGACCATCAGTACGGTGCCGTTGAAGGTCAGCAAGACCTCTTCAAGCAGTTCGAGGGTTTCGACGTCGAGGTCGTTGGTCGGTTCGTCGAGTACCAGCAGGTTCGCCGGCTTGCTGAACAGCTTGGCCAGCAACAGACGGGCACGCTCACCACCCGACAGCGCCTTGACTGGCGTGCGGGCACGCTGCGGGCTGAACAGGAAGTCGCCGAGGTAGCTCAGCACGTGGCGGCTCTGGCCGTCGATATCGATGAAGTCGCGACCTTCGGCCACGTTGTCGATCACGGTTTTTTCCAGGTCCAGCTGATGGCGCAACTGGTCGAAGTAGGCGACATCGATCCTGGTGCCCTCTTCCACTTTGCCGCTGGTCGGCTGCAAGCCGCTGAGCATCAGCTTCAACAGGGTGGTCTTGCCGGTACCGTTGGCGCCGAGCAGACCGATACGGTCGCCGCGCTGCAGCACCATGGAGAAGTCCTTGATCAGGAACGGACCGTCCGGGTGAGCGAAACTCACGTTATCGAGGACCATTACCTGCTTGCCGGACTTGTCGGCGGTTTCCAGCTGGATATTGGCCTTGCCGGTACGTTCACGACGCTCGCTGCGCTCGACACGCAAGGCTTTGAGTGCACGCACGCGACCTTCGTTACGGGTGCGACGGGCCTTGATGCCCTGGCGAATCCACACTTCTTCCTGGGCCAGGCGCTTGTCGAACAGCGCGTTGGCGGTCTCCTCGGCCGCCAGTGCGGCTTCCTTGTGCACGAGGAAACTGGCGTAGTCGCCGTTCCAGTCGATCAGGCCGCCGCGATCCAGTTCGAGGATTCGGGTTGCCAGGTTCTGCAGGAAAGAACGGTCGTGCGTGATGAACAGCACGGCGCCCTGGAAATCCTTCAGCGCTTCTTCAAGCCAGGCGATGGCACCGATGTCCAGGTGGTTGGTCGGTTCGTCGAGCAGCAGCAGGTCCGGCTCGGACACCAGGGCCTGGGCCAGCAGGACGCGACGACGCCAGCCGCCGGACAACTCGGCGAGGGTCTTGTCGGCCGGCAGTTGCAGGCGGCTCAGGGTGCTGTCGACGAGGGTCTGCAAGCGCCAGCCATCGCGGGCTTCGAGGTCGTGCTGGACGTGCATCAGCTTGTCCAGATCGGCGTCAGTGACGATGTTCTGGCTCAGATGGTGATATTCGGCAAGCAAGGCGCCAACGCCGTCCAGGCCTTCGGCCACCACGTCGAACACTGTCCGCTCGTCGGCCACCGGCAATTCTTGCGGCAATTCGCCGATCTTGAGCCCGGGTGCGCGCCAAACGGAGCCGTCATCGGGCTTCTGGTCGCCCTTGACGAGCTTCATCATGCTGGACTTGCCAGTGCCGTTGCGGCCGATGATGCACACCCGCTCACCACGGGCGATCTGCCAGGACACCTTGTCCAACAACGGCATAGCGCCGAAAGCAAGGGACACATCGCTGAATTTGAGCAGGGTCATGAGCTTCTCCAAAAACCGGGCGCGCATTCTACCTGACTTGAGGCTTCAGAAGGCCGGCAATTTCACTCTCGTCGCACTCTGCATGACAAATGTTGCGAACTGATGCGGGAAGACCCGCAAAGCTTTCACCGGCTGCTGGCAAAAGGCTAAGCTACAGACAATTCAGCGTGGGCCTGGCCCGCGCTTGTCATGATTTTTCTCTGCCCGGACGTCTCATGCGCAGTCGCCTTTTCAATCTTTTATCTGCTTTTTTACTGTCTGCCGCTGCCGTTCAATCCTCCCAGGCGGTGGACCTGTCCACCCAACGCCAGTATTACGATGAAGCCAAGCGCGCCCTGGCCAAGGGCGATAGCGGCCCGTATTTCCGTTACAGCCAGGCTCTCGCCGACTATCCGCTGGAACCCTACCTGGCGTATGACGAACTGACCGCGCGCCTGAAAACCGCGAGCAACGCCGAAATCGAGAAGTTCCTCGCCGAACACGGCGACCTGCCCCAGGCCAACTGGATGAAGTTGCGTTGGTTGCGCTGGCTGGCGGAACGGGGTGACTGGGCGACCTTCGTCAAGTACTACGACCCGAAAATGAACTTCACCGAACTGGACTGCCTGAATGCGCAGTACCAGATCAGCCACAACCTCAAAGCCGAAGGTTACGCCAACACTGAAAAGCTCTGGCTGACCGGTAAATCCCAGCCCGAAGCCTGTGATGCCCTGTTCGGCATGTGGGCCGCCGATGGCCAGTTGACCGAGCAAAAGCGTTGGGAACGCGCGAAACTCGCCGCCCAGGCACGCAACTACCCACTGGCCAACAGCCTGGTCAACGGCATGACCACCCTCGCCCCTCGCGGTCGCTTGTTGGTGGACGTGGCGCAGAAACCAGAACTGCTCAACCAGCCGTCACGCTTTACCCCGGCCGATGAAGCCATGTCCGACGTGGTCAGCCTCGGCCTGCGCCGTCTGGCTCGCCAGGACCCGGACAGGGCCATGAATCTGCTCGACGGTTACGCCAGCAGCATGCATTTCTCCCGGGATGAAAAAGTGGCGATCGCCCGGGAAATCGGGCTTACCCTCGCCAAACGTTTCGACGGCCGAGCCCTGGACGTCATGACCAAATACGATCCGGAACTGCGCGACAACACGGTTTCCGAATGGCGCTTGCGCCTGCTCCTGCGCCTGGCGCGCTGGGACGATGCCTATCAGTTGACCCGCCGCCTGCCCCAGGACCTGGCAACCACCAACCGCTGGCGTTACTGGCAGGCCCGCACCCTGGAGCTGGCGCAACCGCAGAATCCGGAAGCCCAGACCCTTTATCGAAACGTGGCCCGTGAGCGCGACTTTTATGGGTTCCTCGCGGCGGATCGCTCGCAGTCACCCTATTCGCTGAACAACAAGCCGCTGGTGATGAGCCAGGTGCTGATCAACAAAGTGCGCAATACCCCCGGCATACGTCGCGCCCTGGAGTTCCACGCTCGAGGGCAAATCGTCGACGGGCGCCGTGAGTGGTACCACGTCAGCCGTCACTTCAGCCGCGACGAAATGGTCGCCCAGGCCAAGCTGGCCTATGACCTGAAATGGTATTTCCCGGCTATTCGCACCATCAGCCAGGCGCAGTACTGGGACGATCTGGATATCCGTTTCCCGATGGCCCACCGTAACACGCTGGTGCGTGAAGCGAAGAATCGCGGCCTGCATCCGAGCTGGGCGTTTGCCATTACCCGCCAGGAAAGCGCCTTCATGGAAGATGCCCGCTCCGGGGTCGGCGCCTCGGGCCTGATGCAACTGATGCCCGGCACCGCCAAGGAAACCGCACGCAAGTTCAGCATTCCCTATAGCTCGCCACAGCAACTGTTCAACCCGGACAAGAACATCCAGCTCGGCGCCGCGTACCTGAGCCAGGTGCACAGCCAGTTCAACGGCAACCGCGTCCTCGCTTCCGCCGCCTACAACGCCGGCCCGGGCCGAGTGCGCCAATGGCTGCGTGGTGCGGACCACCTGAGTTTCGACGTGTGGGTGGAAAGCATTCCGTTCGACGAAACCCGCCAGTACGTGCAAAACGTGCTGTCGTATTCGGTGATCTATGGCGAGAAGCTCAACTCACCGCAGCCAATCGTGGATTGGCATGAGCGATACTTTGATGATCAATGATCACTGAAGGAGCGAGCAGGCTCGCGATGGACATTAGAGTGCCGCTGGGTGTCAGGCATCCCGCGTCATCGTTGACGACCATTGCGAGCAGGTTCTCTCCTACAAGAGCACCCCAGCGTTAATCAATCCATCACTGAACTGCAACGCCGCCAACCGCGCGTACAACGCATTGCTGGCAATCAGCTCCAGATGCGTGCCCACCGCCACCAGCTTCCCTTGGTCCATCACCGCTATTCGGTCGGCGTTTTTCACCGTGGCCAAGCGATGGGCGATCACCAGGGTGGTCCGGTTTTTCATCAGGCTCGGCAGCGCCTGCTGGATCAGGTGTTCGCTTTGGGCGTCGAGGGCGCTGGTGGCTTCGTCCAGGAGCAGGATCGGCGCGTCTACCAGCAGCGCACGGGCAATGGCCAGGCGCTGGCGCTGACCGCCGGACAAGCCGAGGCCACCGTCCCCCAGATGAGTCTGGTAACCATTGGGCATGGCTTCGATAAAGTCATGGGCGTAAGCGATTTTTGCCGCTTCCTTTACCTCGGCCAACGTCGCCTGCGGATTGCCGTAGCGAATGTTTTCTTCAATGCTGCCGAAAAACAGCGCCGGGGTTTGCGACACCAAGGCAAAACAGCGACGCAGGTCCAGCGGGTCGAGTTGAGTCAACGGCACGCCATCGAGCAGGATGCGCCCCTCGGCCGGGTCGTAAAAACGCAGCAGCAAGTCATACACCGTGGATTTTCCGGCCCCCGATGGCCCGACCAGCGCCAGCGTCTCACCGGCATTGACGGTCAGGCTCAACCCGTCGACAGCATAATTTTCCGGCCGCGACGGGTAGGAAAAACGCACATTGTGCAGTTGTAGTTGGCCATTGACCCGCTCCGGTAGCTTCACCGCGCCCGCCATCGGCGGCAGGATGATGTTTTCGGAACGCAGCAACTCGGCA
Source organism: Pseudomonas sp. EU05-FHT14B02 (assembly GCF_058791055.1). Classification (NCBI taxonomy): domain Bacteria; kingdom Pseudomonadati; phylum Pseudomonadota; class Gammaproteobacteria; order Pseudomonadales; family Pseudomonadaceae; genus Pseudomonas; species Pseudomonas sp. EU05-FHT14B02. The sequence goes on from NZ_JBYTDD010000007.1 coordinate 65,064, forward strand.
ATCCGTTCGGCCGCACCGGCTGCCCGCTGCAACTCGCCAATCACTTCGCTCAACGTGCCGAACGCGCTGCCGACAATCAGGCTGTAGAACACGAACGCCGCCAGCTCGCCAGCGGAAATTCGCCCGGCGATGACATCCATGCCGCCAACCCAGAGCATCACCCCGACCGCACCCAAGACCAACACGATCACAAGGGTAATCAGCCAGGCCCGCTGGAAGATGCGCTTGCGCGCGGTGTTGAACGCCTCTTCCACCGTCACGGCAAACCGTCGCTCGTCCTGGACCTGATGGTTGTAGGCCTGAACGGTCTTGATCTGCCCCAGGGTTTCGGACACATAACTGCCGATATCGGCAATCCGGTCCTGACTCAGGCGTGAGAGGTTACGCACCCGGCGCCCGAAGATCAGGATCGGCGCGATCACCAGGGGCAAGGCAACCACCACGATGCTGGTGAGTTTGGGGTTAGTGATGAACAGCAAGACGATCCCACCGATCACCATCAGCAAATTGCGCAGGAACAATGACAGCGAAGAACCGATGACCGATTGCAGCAGCGTAGTGTCGGCGGTCAGACGGGACTGGATTTCCGAGCTGCGATTGTCTTCGTAAAACCCCGGGTGCAGGTAAATCAGGTGATTGAACACGTTGCGGCGGATATCGGCGACGCAGCGCTCGCCGATCCACGACACCAGGTAAAACCGTGCAAAGGTTCCGATCGCCAATCCCACCACCAGTAACATGAACAGACCGATGGACTGATTGAGCAGATGCGGTGACTGGGTCATGAACCCCTCGTCCACCAGCAGTCGGATGCCTTGCCCCATGGACAAGGTGATGCCAGCGGTGACGATCAACGCCAGCAAGGCGCCAAAGGCCTGCCAGCGATATGGCGCAATGAAGCGACTGGCCAGGCGAATGGCACGGCGGTGACGGGCGGAGAGCATCGTTATCATCCTGGACAAGGCAGTCATTAGGGTCAGCCTATACCGCTCAATGGGGTGGCTCGCTGCAAATCACAATGAGTCAGGTTAATTATGTCCACCAACACTAGAGGCTAGACGCTATTGGTCTAAAGTTCGGGTAGCCACGCGTGGTCATTTCTGCTGCACTGGTTCTGCCCCCCCGGAAAGATCGCAGGGAGTTGTCATAGCCCGGTCACCTGGCGGTTCTACAGTAAGCTACCAACCTGATGAGGAGACAGGCCATGTCCTTGCAACACAGCAGCGATGACAAGATTCAAGTGATCCGCACGCAACCAGACCAGTCTCTGGGTTGCTCGATTATTGACGAGCACGGCCGCGAAGTACCGATCACTGAAGAAATGATCCAGAAAGCTTGCAGCGAACTGGAGAAGCGATTGGTCAAGCCTGCCGAACAAAAGTGATATAGCCACCGTCTTCTTGACCCGGCCCATTGTTGGCCGGGTTTTTTATTGCCGGCAAAAAAGGCAATTACCCCCTCTCTGTAGGAGCGAGCTTGCTCGCGATGAACCTGAGAGCACCATGGGGTGTCAGGTCTCCCACGTCATCGTTGACGACCATCGCGAGCAGGGTTCGCCCCTACAGGGGATTTTTGGTGCATGAAGATCCAGTGTGGGAGCGGGCCTGCTCGCGAAGGGGCCATATCAGATTGCCGTTGCCCCCAACGCCGCCACAATCCTCTGCAACTCAGCCGAGTCGCCCTCGATCCGCACCTGTAACCCGTCGATCTCACGGCGCGACGGGTATTGCTTGCGCAACACATCAAATGCCGCTCGCTGCTCGCTGACACTGCCCACAAGGCTGCGACGGAAGTCCGCATCGTCACGTCGCGGGTCATACACGCCACGGCACAGCATCGCCAACGCCCAGGCCGGGTCACTTTGCGCATTGAGGGTCACCTGCGACAACCACGGCGCCGGCAGCAAATCGCCCAGGCTGACACGGGCTGGATGCCCAAGGAAATCGCAATAGGCCTGATAAATCTGCGCGGTGCCCCGCTGCTTGCCGTCGAGGCTATAGCCGGCAATGTGCGGCGTTGCCAGCACGCAGAGTTCGGCCAGCGCCACGTCTACTTCAGGCTCGCCCTCCCAGACATCGAGCACCGCTTGCAGGTCTTCGCGCTCCAGCAGCACATTGCGCAGTGCCGCGTTGTTGACCACCGGCCCGCGACTGGCATTAATCAGCCAGGTGCCGGACCTGAGCTGGTTCAGACGTTTTTCATCGAACAAATGCCAGGTCGACTGCGGGCCCTGTTTAGTCAATGGCGTGTGCAGACTGATGACGTCACACGCCTCGATGATCTGCTCGAGGCTGACGTAGTCACCACCTTCGGCAGCTTGCCGTGGTGGATCGCACACCAGCACCTTCCAGCCCAGGCCTTGCAGGACCTTGACCAGGCGTCCACCCACTTCGCCGGCACCGACCACGCCGTAGGTACGCCGGGTCAGGTCGACACCTTCGATTTCGGCCAGGGTCAGCAGACTGCCGAGCACATAGTCGACCACACCACGGGCATTGCAGCCCGGCGCGCTGGACCAGGTGATACCGGCCTGCTGAAAGTAATTCAGGTCCAGATGATCGGTGCCGATGGTGCACGTACCGACAAAGCGCACCTTGCTGCCCTCAAGCAGCGCGCGATTGACGTTGGTCACCGAGCGCACCAACAGCACATCGGCCTGCTCGACCGTGGCACGGTCGATGGCGCGACCCGGTACCCGGCGGATTTCACCGAAGCCTTCGAAGAAGGCATCGAGCAGAGGGATATTTTCGTCGGCAACAATCAGCATGGCAGGCTCCTTTGGCGGATCGGCAGTTTAGGCGTAGATGATGCATCACGCCTAGACGCATCTCACTGTAGGAGCGAGCTTGCTCGCGATGGACGCAGGGATGCCACGTTCATTCAGGCATCCCGCGTCATCGTTGACGTCCATCGCGAGCAAGCTCGCTCCTACAGAGGGGTTGATTACAAATCGGTAACACGGGTCTTTTCCTGACTGCCGCGTCAACGCGTAGAATGCGCGCCTGTGCTTCAAAACCTTTTGGACGTTTCGCCATTGAATCCTGTAATCGAAAATACCGCCGCCATTGCGCCTGCGCGGAAAACACCCATACGCCTGGAACTCAAGGGCCTTCTCGGCCTGGCCCTGCCGATCATGATCGCGCAACTGGCCACCACGGCCATGGGCTTCGTCGATGCGGTGATGGCCGGCCGCGTCAGCCCACGGGACCTGGCCTCGGTGGCCCTGGGCAACTCGATCTGGATTCCGGTCTACCTGTTGATGTCCGGCGTCCTGCTGGCAACCACACCCAAGGTCGCCCAACGCTTTGGCGCCAGGCAGTTTGACGAAATCGGCCCGTTGGTCCGTCAGGCGCTGTGGCTCGCATTGTGTGTCGGGTTGATCGGCAGCGGCCTGTTGCTCGGCGCCGAGCCGATCCTGCACTGGATGAAAGTCGATCCGCAATTGATCGAACCGAGCATGGGTTACCTGCACGGAATCGCCTTCGGCTTGCCGGGCATGGCGTTCTATTACGTTCTGCGCTGCTACAGCGATGGCATGGGCCGGACCCGTCCGAGCATGGTCATCGGCTTATGCGGGCTACTGCTGAACATCCCGCTGAACTACACGTTGATCTATGGCCATTTCGGCGCACCGGCCCTGGGCGGCGTCGGTTGCGGCTGGGCCAGCGGCATCGTGATGTGGTTCATGGCGTTGAGCATGGCCGGCTGGACCTTCTGGGCCCCGTTCTATGCCCGCACCCGTGTGCTGGTGCGCTTCGACCGGCCGAAATGGGCCGTGATCAAGCGCCTGGTCAGCATTGGCCTGCCGATCGGTATCGCCGTCTTCGCCGAGTCCAGCATCTTCGCGGTCATCGCCCTGTTGATCGGCAGTCTCGGCTCCACCGTGGTGGCAGGGCATCAAATCGCCCTGAATATCAGCTCGTTGCTGTTCATGATTCCTTATTCGCTGGGCATGGCGGTGACCGTGCGCGTCGGCCAGGCACTGGGGGCCGGCAATCCCTGGCAGGCGCGCTTCGCGGCGAAGGTCGGACTCGGTGCGGCCCTGGTGTTCGCGGCGTTCTCGGCGGCACTGATCCTGCTACTGCGCGAACCTATCGCCTCGATCTACACACCTGACAAGGCCGTGATCCAGATTGCGTCGATGTTGATTGTGTATGCCGCGCTGTATCAGTTTTCCGATGCCATCCAGGTGATCTGCGCCGGCGCGCTGCGTGGATACCAGGACACCCGGGTGACGATGATCCTGACCTTGTTCGCCTATTGGGGCATCGGCCTGCCGGTCGGCTACGTGCTGGGATTGACCGATTGGTTCGGTCCGGCCAGCGGCCCGAGCGGGCTGTGGGAAGGGTTGATTGCCGGTTTGAGCTGTGCGGCGCTGATGCTGTCGATCCGACTGACGCTCAGTGCGCGCCGGCGGATTCGTATCAGCCGCCCGGCAGGTTGACTTGCGAAAATTGTAGGAGCGAGCTTGCTCGCGAAGGTCGTGAACGATGACGCGGGAGTCCTGACACCCCGTGGTGTTCTCAGGTCCATCGCGAGCAAGCTCGCTCCTACAGTGGCGTCATGGTGTGAGCTTAATCAGACTTCTTGCGAATCCAGTAGAGGTAGGTGCCCTCCTCCTCGTGCTGCCCCACCAGTTCGTGGTCGAGAAACACACAGAACTTGGGAATGTCGCGACGGGTCGACGGGTCAGTGGCGATCACCTTGAGCAGGCCGCCGGGCACCAGGTCACGAATGTGCTGGTGCAGCATCATCACCGGCTCGGGGCAGTTGAGGCCGGTGGCGTCGAGGGTGCCGTCTACCGGCGTATCAAGCATTTCACTCATGATTCACTCCTGAAACTGGCCGGCATTGTCGCGCATTGCCGGGTGCAACGTCATCTGTGGCATTACGCCGCTCCCCTGTAGGAGCGAGCTTGCTCGCGATGGTCGTTAACGATAACGCTGGATGCCTGACACCCCAATGCGCTCTCAGGTCCATCGCGAGCAGGCTCGCTCCTACAGGGGATTGCGGTGTTTCAGCGGGACTTGGGTTTCTTCACGTCCAGTCGACGCAAATGGCAAGTCACTTCCTCGCGGTCGTGGTACAGCTGCTTGCAGCCAATCTCGACCTTGATACCCCGGGCCTTGAAGCCATCGGCAATGCGCTCGAGCAAACGCTTCACTTCGGCATAGCGCTGTTTCATCGGCAGCTTGAGATTGACCACCGCCTCGCGGCAATGGCCGTCGCCGATCCACTCTTCCAGCATCGCGGCGTTGCGCGCCGGCTTCTCGACGATGTCGCAGACCATCCAGTCCACCGGTTGCTTGGGCTTGAAGGTGAAACCGTCAGCCATCAAGTGCTGCACCAGACCGGTGTCCATCAGGCTTTCGGCCATCGGGCCGTTGTCGATGGCCGTGACCAGCATGCCACGGTTGACCAGTTGCCAGGTCCACCCACCAGGGGCGGCCCCCAAGTCAACGCCGGTCATGTCGCCATGCAGGCGCTCGTCCCACTGGTCGCGCGGGATGAAGTGGTGCCAGGCCTCTTCCAGCTTGAGGGTCGAGCGGCTCGGCGCCTCGCGGGGGAACTTCAAACGGGGAATGCCCATCGGCCACATCGCCGAGTTGTTCGACTCCGCCAGGCCCATGAACACTTCACGGCCGCTTTTGAAGGTCAGCAGCAGGCGCGGCTTGTGCGCGTCCTCCACCAATTTGCCAGCAGCCATCAGCGCCTTGCGCAGGTGCACTTCGAATTTCTTACAGAAGTTCGACAGTTCCTTGCCGTCGTTGGTGTCGACCATTTCCAGCCACAGGCTGCCGCACAGCGGAAAATCCGCCATATGGGCGAGGATCACGCTGATGCGGTCGGTTTCCGGCAGATCGATGAAAATCCCCCGGGCCCACTGGCGCGGGAAGATCAGCTCGGCAAAACGCTGCCCGCGCATCAGGCGTTCGGCGCCATCTTCTTCGGTGCAGACAAACTCGGCGCAGGCAGTTGCCGCCTTGGCCTTGGCATAACCGGCCACGTTCAAACGCGCGGCGAGGTCGGAAATCTCGGAACAGACTTCGCCTTCGAAGCCTGGCCGGCAATGCATAAAGAGGGTGTTCATTAATACTCCTGGACCCTGTGGGAGCGAGCCTGCTCGCTCCCACAAAGAGAGACCGCTTGCCCTGAAGCAAAGCCTGTCACGAAAACCGGCGCATGATAGCCGAGATCGGAAGCTGGAGCTTGTCGATAGAACCCGGTTATTAGCCAGCTACTGAAAACAGAGCTAGGTTTAATGTTCTGCCCATCCCCTCAGTCCGTAGCCGTGCGGACTCAAAGGAGTGATTGCAATGCCGTCCCTCGATAGCCTGAAGACTTTGAAAACCCTGCAAGTCGGCAACAAGACCTACCACTACTTCAGCCTGCCTGAGGCCGCCAAAGGCTTGGGTGATCTGGACAAGTTGCCGATGTCGTTGAAAGTCCTGCTGGAAAACCTGCTGCGCTGGGAGGACGAAAAAACCGTCACCGGTGCCGACCTCAAGGCACTGGCCGCGTGGCTCAAGGAGCGTCGTTCCGACCGCGAGATCCAGTACCGCCCCGCGCGGGTGCTGATGCAGGACTTCACCGGCGTACCGGCGGTGGTCGACCTGGCCGCGATGCGCGCGGCGATGGCCAAGGCCGGCGGCAATCCGCAACGGATCAACCCGCTGTCGCCGGTGGACCTGGTGATCGATCACTCGGTAATGGTCGACAAGTTCGCCAGCAGCAGCGCTTTCGAGCAGAACGTCGACATTGAAATGCAGCGCAATGGCGAGCGCTATGCGTTCCTGCGCTGGGGCCAGAGTGCCTTCGACAATTTCAGCGTGGTGCCGCCAGGCACCGGGATCTGCCACCAGGTGAATCTTGAATACCTCGGCCGCACAGTCTGGACCAAGGACGAGGACGGTCGCACGTACGCCTTCCCGGATACACTGGTTGGCACCGATTCCCACACCACCATGATCAACGGCCTCGGCGTGCTTGGCTGGGGTGTCGGCGGTATCGAGGCGGAAGCGGCAATGCTCGGGCAACCGGTGTCGATGCTGATTCCCGAAGTCATCGGTTTCAAACTCACTGGCAAGCTCAAGGAAGGCATCACCGCCACCGACCTGGTGCTGACCGTGACCCAGATGCTGCGCAAGAAAGGCGTGGTAGGCAAATTCGTCGAATTCTACGGCGACGGCCTTGCCGACCTGCCCTTGGCCGACCGCGCGACCATCGCCAACATGGCCCCGGAATACGGCGCCACCTGCGGTTTCTTCCCGGTGGACGACATCACGCTGGAATACCTGCGCCTGTCCGGCCGGACCCTGGAAACGGTGCAACTGGTCGAGGCCTACAGCAAGGCCCAGGGCCTGTGGCGCCTGCCCGGCCAGGAACCGGTGTTCACCGACAGCCTGGCGCTGGACATGGGCAGCGTCGAAGCCAGCCTTGCCGGTCCCAAACGTCCACAGGACCGGGTGTCGCTGCCCAACGTCGCGCAAGCGTTCAGCGATTTCACCGACCTGCAATTCAAGCCCACCAGCAAGGAAGAAGGCCGTCTGGAAAGTGAAGGCGGTGGCGGTGTTGCTGTCGGCAATGCCGATATGGCCGGCGAAGCGGATTACGATTACGAAGGCCAGACCTATCGCCTGAAAAACGGCGCCGTGGTCATCGCCGCGATCACCTCCTGCACCAACACCTCCAACCCCAGCGTGATGATGGCCGCCGGGCTGGTGGCGAAAAAGGCCGTGGAAAAAGGCCTGAAACGCAAACCCTGGGTGAAGAGCTCGCTGGCCCCCGGCTCGAAAGTGGTCACCGACTACTACAAGGCGGCCGGCCTGACCCAGTACCTCGATGAATTGGGCTTTGCCCTGGTCGGCTATGGCTGCACCACTTGCATCGGCAACTCGGGGCCGCTGTCGGAGCCCATCGAGAAAGCCATCCAGCAAGCCGACCTCACCGTGGCCTCCGTGCTCTCGGGCAATCGCAACTTCGAAGGCAGGGTGCATCCACTGGTAAAAACCAACTGGCTGGCCTCCCCGCCGCTGGTGGTCGCCTACGCACTGGCCGGCACGGTGCGCACCGACCTCAGCCGCGAGCCGTTGGGCGAGGACAAGGACGGCAAACCGGTTTACCTGCGGGACATCTGGCCAAGCAGCAAGGAAATTGCCGACGCCGTGAGTCAGGTCAACACCGCCATGTTCCACAAGGAATACGCCGAAGTGTTTGCCGGTGACGAACAATGGCAGGCGATTGAAGTACCGCAGGCGGCAACTTATGTCTGGCAGGACGACTCGACTTATATCCAGCACCCACCGTTCTTTGACGACATCGGCGGCCCGCCGCCCGTGGTCAAGGATGTCAACGGCGCCAGGATCCTCGCACTGCTGGGCGACTCGGTGACCACCGACCACATCTCCCCGGCAGGCAACATCAAGGTCGACAGCCCGGCAGGGCAATACCTGCGCGACAAAGGCGTCGAACCGCGGGACTTCAACTCCTACGGCTCGCGGCGTGGCAACCATGAAGTAATGATGCGCGGCACCTTCGCCAACATTCGCATACGTAACGAAATGCTCGGCGGCGAAGAAGGCGGCAACACCCGCTACATTCCCACCGGCGAGAAAATGTCGATCTACGACGCCGCCATGCGCTATCAGGTTTCAGGCACACCGCTGGTGGTGGTCGCCGGCCAGGAATACGGCACCGGTTCGAGCCGCGACTGGGCCGCCAAGGGCACCAACCTGCTGGGGGTGAAAGCGGTCATCGCCGAAAGCTTCGAACGGATTCACCGCTCCAACCTGGTGGGCATGGGCGTGCTGCCGCTGCAGTTCAAGTTGGATCAGAACCGCAAGAGCCTGAACCTGAGCGGCAGCGAAACCCTGGACATCCTCGGCTTGACCGGTGTCGAGCTGACGCCAAGGATGAACCTGACGCTGGTCATCACCCGCGAAGACGGCAGCAGCGAGAAGATCGAGGTGTTGTGTCGCATCGATACGCTCAATGAGGTCGAGTACTTCAAGTCCGGAGGGATTTTGCATTACGTGTTACGGCAGTTGATCGCGTCCTGATCTATCGCCGGCCAAAACACCGCCTTCGGGCGGTGTTTTTGTTTGAGTCACGAAAATCCATGTGGGCGCGAGCTTGCTCGCGATATGGACATAACATTCAACATTGTTGCCGACAGTCAGTAAGCTATCGCGGGCAAGCTCGCCCCCACAGGGTTTTGTGTACATCGCACATTCCTGCACAAGGACTTCAAATGATTGCCCTGCCATGGACGTTTCTGGCCCTGCTTTCCTTCGGCTTCGGCCTGGCGCTGACCTACGGCCATCTCGGCTGGCTCTCGGCCATTTCGGTGTTCCTGTTGCTGGTTGCGGGTGTCGCCGTCCGCCAGCGCGAGATCCCTTTTGCCCGCTACCTCGGCCACGGCCTGTTCATCGTCCTGGCCCTGGCATTGGCCACGCATTGGTTACCCGGTTTCTACAATGGTCGCGTTATCGATCCCCAGCGCTTTACCGACAATGCCGCGTCATTCGCCATGCATCTTAATCTGGACAAACCGCTGATCGGCTTCTGGCTGTTACTGGTTTGTCCGTGGATTGTCGGCCGCCGTTCGCTTCGATTGTCACTGTATGCCACCGTACTGGCCCTGACCTTGAGCGCCATACTGGCATTGGGTGGCGCGCTGTTGCTGGGCGTAATCGCCTGGGCGCCGAAATGGCCGGATCAAGCCTGGCTGTGGTTGCTGAACAATCTGCTGCTGGTGACGCTGGTCGAAGAGGCGCTGTTCCGTGGGTACATCCAGGGCGGCCTGACCCGGTATCTCAAAGACCGGCCCTACGGTAAAAACCTCGCCCTGCTGCTGGCGTCATTGGTCTTTGGCCTGGCCCATGCCGGCGCGGGATGGCGGTGGGTATTGCTGGCAACGCTGGCCGGGGTCGGCTATGGCCTGGCCTATCGGTTCGGGGGGTTGGGCGCCGCCATCGCCAGCCACTTTGGCCTGAACCTGCTGCACTTCGGTCTGTTCACTTATCCGATGCTCGCCGGCTGACGCAAGGGTCATTTTGCGACGCATTGCCGATTATCAAAAAATAAACTCAACAATCCGCCAGCCTTGCCGATACAGCACATGAAAGCCTTGCGGATTAAAAAAGCCATGCGTAACAACCAGCCAATTACACAACGCGAGCGGACCTTCCCGGCTCAGCAACGGTTGATTTCCACCACCGATGCCAAGGGCATGATCACCTACTGTAACGATGCTTTCGTCGAGATCAGCGGGTTTTCCCGAGAGGAATTGATCCGTGCACCGCACAACCTGGTCCGTCACCCCGACGTCCCGGCGGCGGTGTTCGCACACATGTGGGACACGCTGAAACAAGGCTTGCCATGGATGGGCATTGTCAAGAATCGCTGCAAGACCGGTGATCATTACTGGGTGAACGCCTATGTAACACCGATCTTCGAAGGCAATCAGGTGATCGGTTATGAGTCGGTGCGAGTCAAGCCCACCGCCGAACAGATCCGCCGGGCCGAAGCGCTCTACCAGCGCATCAATCAGGGCAAGTCAGCCATTCCCTCCTCGGATAAATGGTTGCCGATTCTGCAGGACTGGCTGCCGTTTATCCTGGTCAGCCAATTGAGCTTCATGATCGGTGCATCGCTGAACTCCCACTGGGGGTTTGCCCTGGCTGCCGGTCTTTCGGTGCCACTGGGCCTGCTGGGCCTCCAGTGGCAACAGCGTGGCCTCAAGCGTTTGCTGCGCCTGGCCGAGCAGACCACCTCCGATCCGTTGATCGCACAAATGTACACCGATAGTCGCGGCGCCCAGGCGCGCCTGGAAATGTCCATTCTCAGTCAGGAAGCACGCCTGAAAACCTGCCTGACGCGTCTGCAGGACACGGCCGAACACCTGACCGATCAGGCTCGACAGTCCGACGCCCTGGCGCATAACAGCTCCAGCGGCCTGGAACGTCAACGGGTCGAGACCGAGCAAGTGGCCACCGCGGTCAACCAGATGGCCGCGACCACCCAGGAAGTCGCCAGCCACGTGCAGCGCACTGCCGACGCCACCCAGGAGGCCAACCGCCTGACCGGTCGTGGTCGTGACATCGCCGGGGAAACCCGCGAAGCCATCCAGCGCCTGTCGGTAGTCGTCGGTGAAACCGGCGTGACCGTGACCCAACTGGCCAAGGACAGCAACGAAATCGGTGGTGTGGTCGACGTGATCAAAGGCATCGCCGACCAGACCAACCTGCTGGCCCTGAACGCCGCCATCGAAGCGGCCCGTGCCGGCGAAATGGGTCGTGGTTTTGCGGTGGTGGCCGACGAGGTCCGTCAGTTGGCTCAACGCACCAGCGAGTCCACCGGGCAGATTCACGCGCTGATCGCCAAGCTCCAGCACACCGCCGGCACTGCCGTGCAAACCATGGAAGCCGGGCATCGTCAGGCGGAAGAAGGCGTGGCGCGGGTACTGGAAGCGGACCAGGCGCTAGTGGGGATCAGCGAAGCGGTGGCCAACATCACCGACATGACCACCCAGATCGCGGCGGCGACCGAAGAGCAAAGCGCCGTGGCCGAAGAAATCAGCCGCAACATCAGCAACATCTCGGATCTGGCGGATCAGACCTCGGAACAGGCACAGAACTCGGCATTGCTGAGTGAAGAGCTGACCAAGACTGCCAATACACAGTATTCGTTGGTGGAGCGGTTTAACCGCTGATTACTGATGGAATGATAAAAACCCGGACAGTGAGAGCTTCCGGGTTTTTGCTACCAATCTGAAAAGCATATTGCCTGTGAGGCCGCCTTCGCTGGTAAGCCAGCTCCTACAGAAATGCAACCACCTTCTGCGCCGCAGCCGCCAAATGCTGCTCATGCGTAAGCCCCGAAGCCTTCAGCGGCTTCAAGTCATGATCCCCCGCCACCAGCCAGAACACCTCGATACTCGGCGATAGCGCGTAACCCTCGACCGCCTCCCGGTTGCCCAACGCATCACGCTCACCTTGCACGATCAAGGTCCGCGTCTTCAGCGCCGCCAAATGCTCAACCCGTGGCTTTTCCGGTTTACCCACCGCATAGAACGGATACCCCAGGCACACCAGCCCATCCGCGCCCAATTCGTCCGCCAGCAGACTGGCCATGCGCCCGCCCATGGACTTGCCGCCGATGGCCAGGGGCCCAGTGACATGGCGTCGCACCTGGGCATACACCTCTCGCCAGCATTCCAGCAGTTTCGGCGCCGGGTTCGGCGGGCGTCTACCGCCATCAAGGCGCCGTTGCGCCATGTAGGGAAACTCGAAGCGCAACACGTTGACGCCTTGAGCGGCGAGGCGTGCAGCCATGTCGCTCATCCAGTCGCTGTCCATCGGTGCGCCGGCGCCATGGGCAAGGATCAGCGTCGCCACTGCCTTGCCAGCGGCGGCATTCCACAACCATCCATGATCCCGCACGCACTGCGCCCATTGATCCCCGTCAATACCGGCCTTGTGCCCTTTGTCCATGCTTGCCTCGCTTTTAGTCTGCCTATAACTCCGGCCGAAGGGTGCACTGCCTTGCGCTGCGCGCTCACTTCGGCTGAACCGTGGATGGGGAACCATGAACACTTCTATCAGTACCGCCTACAACTACAAGGTGGTCCGCCAATTCGCCATTATGACGGTGGTGTGGGGCATCGTCGGCATGGGCCTCGGGGTTTTTCTCGCTGCCCAGTTGGTCTGGCCCGAACTCAACTTCAATCTGCCGTGGACCAGCTTCGGCCGTTTGCGCCCGCTGCACACCAACGCGGTGATCTTCGCATTCGGCGGCTGCGCGCTGTTCGCCAGTTCGTTCTACTCGGTGCAACGCACCTGCCAGACCCAATTGTTTGCGCCGAAAATCGCCGCGTTCTGTTTCTGGGGCTGGCAGCTTGTGATTCTCCTGGCAGCCATCAGCCTGCCGCTGGGCTACACCAGCTCCAAGGAATACGCCGAGCTGGAATGGCCGATCGACATCCTGATCACCATCGTATGGGTCGCCTACGCCATCGTGTTCTTCGGCACGATCATGCAGCGCAAGACCAAGCATATCTATGTCGGCAACTGGTTCTTCGGTGCGTTCATCGTCACCGTGGCGATCCTGCACATCGTCAACAACATGGAACTGCCGGTCAGTTTCACCAAGTCCTACTCGCTGTACTCCGGCGCCACCGATGCGATGGTGCAATGGTGGTACGGGCACAACGCCGTAGGCTTCTTCCTCACCGCCGGTTTCCTCGGGATGATGTATTACTTCGTGCCAAAACAGGCCGAACGTCCGGTGTACTCCTATCGTTTGTCCATCGTGCACTTCTGGGCACTCATCACCCTTTACATCTGGGCCGGTCCGCACCACTTGCACTACACGGCACTGCCGGACTGGGCGCAGTCGTTGGGCATGGTGATGTCGCTGATCCTGCTGGCGCCGAGCTGGGGCGGGATGATCAACGGCATGATGACCCTGTCCGGTGCCTGGCATAAGTTGCGCAGCGACCCCGTCCTGCGCTTCCTCGTGGTGTCGCTGGCGTTCTACGGCATGTCGACCTTCGAAGGGCCGATGATGGCGATCAAGACGGTCAACGCCCTCTCCCACTACACCGACTGGACCATCGGCCACGTACACGCAGGCGCCTTGGGCTGGGTGGCGATGATCTCCATCGGCGCGCTGTACCACATGATCCCGAAAGTCTTCGGACGCGAGCAGATGCACAGCATCGGCCTGATCAACGCGCACTTCTGGCTCGCCACCATCGGCACCGTTCTGTACATCGCCTCAATGTGGGTCAACGGCATCGCCCAGGGCCTGATGTGGCGTGCGGTGAACGAGGACGGCACGCTGACCTACTCCTTCGTCGAAACCCTGGTGGCCAGCCACCCAGGCTTCGTCGTGCGGCTGGTGGGTGGCGCGATATTCCTCAGCGGCATGTTCCTGATGGCCTACAACACTTGGCGCACCGTGCGGGCCTCGCAGCCTGCCGAAGTCGCCGCTGCCGCGCAGATGGCCTGAGGAGTCCGCCATGAAACACGAAACTATCGAGAAAAACGTCGGCCTGTTGCTGCTGCTGATGATCCTGGCCGTGAGCATCGGCGGCCTGACCCAGATCGTCCCGCTGTTCTTTCAGGACGTGACCAACAAACCGGTGGAAGGCATGAAGCCCTACACCGCGCTGCAACTGGAAGGTCGCGATATCTATATCCGCGAAGGCTGCGTCGGCTGTCACTCACAGATGATCCGACCGTTCCGCGCCGAGACCGAACGCTACGGGCACTACTCGGTGGCTGGCGAAAGCGTGTGGGATCACCCGTTCCTGTGGGGCTCGAAACGCACCGGGCCGGACTTGGCCCGTGTCGGTGCGCGCTACTCCGATGACTGGCACCGCGCGCACTTGTACAACCCGCGCAACGTCGTGCCGGAGTCGAAGATGCCGGCGTACCCGTGGCTGGTGGCCAACCCGGTCGACAGCAGCCATACCGAAACCAAGATCAAGGCCATGCGTACCCTGGGCGTGCCGTACACCGACGAAGACATCACCGGCGCCGTCGCTTCACTCAAGGGCAAGAGCGAAATGGATGCATTGGTCGCCTACCTGCAAGTGCTCGGCACTGCCATCAAGAGCAAGAGGTGAGCCATGCCCCTGTCTTTTATAGAGATCGAATTGAGCACTGGAATGATCCGCGGCCTGGGCACCGTCGTGGTGTTCGTGGCCTTCGTCGGCCTGACATTGTGGGTATTCAACGGCAAGCGCAGCCCGGAATTCGCTGAAGCGCGCCTGCTGCCGTTCGCCGACGAGCCACAACCCGACATCACTGAAGAATCAGCAACAAGGAGTACCCGGCCATGACCACCTTCTGGAGTACGTGGATCTGCGTACTGACCATTGGCAGCCTGATCGGCCTGACCTGGTTGCTGCTCAGCACCCGTAAAGGTGAAACCAAGGGCAGTGTCGACCAGACCATGGGCCACAGCTTCGACGGTATTGAGGAGTACGACAATCCGTTGCCGCAATGGTGGTTCATGCTATTCGTTGGCACCTTGGTGTTTGCCGTCGGCTATCTGATCCTCTATCCGGGCCTGGGCAACTGGAAAGGCATCCTCCCCGGCTACGAAAACGGCTGGACCGGAGTGCACGAATGGGAAAAGGAAATGGCCAAGGCTGACACGAAGTTCGGGCCGATCTTCGCCAAATTCGCGGCAATGCCCGTGGAAGAAGTGGCCAAGGACCCGCAGGCTCTGAAAATGGGCGGCCGCCTGTTTGCCTCCAACTGCTCGGTGTGCCACGGCTCGGACGCCAAGGGTGCATTCGGCTTCCCCAACCTGACCGACAGCGACTGGCGCTGGGGCGGCAACCCGGAAACCATCAAGACCACCGTCATGGGTGGCCGGGTGGCGATGATGCCGGCCTGGGGTGAAGTCCTGGGGGAGGAAGGTGTGAAAAACGTCGCTGCGTATGTGCGCCATGGCCTGGCCAAGCTGCCATTACCTACCGACAGCAAAGCCGACCTGCAAGCCGGGCAGCAAGCCTTCAGCACTACCTGTGTCGCCTGTCACGGAGCTAACGGCCAAGGCACTGAAGCCATGGGCGCACCGAACCTGACCCACCCGGCCGGCTTCATTTACGGTACAAGCCTGACGCAACTTGAACAGACGATTCGGCATGGTCGCCAAGGCCATATGCCGGCGCAGAACGAACTGCTGGGCAACGATAAGGTGCAACTGCTGGCCGCGTATGTGTACAGCTTGTCACACGGTTTGAATACCGAGCGCCTGCAGGCTGAAGACAACCGCAAATAAATCCCGAGCGCTCTGCTGCCGCATTCTCCCGGATGCGGCAGTTCCCTGCCCCTTTGCGACCCATTGTCGCACCCCCGCACAGACTTTCTTTCGGATCACCGGATTCAGGTCTAAGCTTCCCCCGATGCGGACTGGCCGGTGCCGGTTCCAGGTCGACCCTGAACGATGTGTTCGACGAATCTGCCCGATGACAGGCCGCAAAGGCTGGTAGATACCGGCTGTCGCGCCAGTTGCCTTCGGTCAGCCAAACGTTGCGTTTGAACACACCCCGTTACATCCGACCTGACCCCCTCGCCTGATCGGTCCGCCGGGACGTTTTGCCCACGGGCAATTTTGTCCCTACGCGGCGCATGGAAAGGCCGCAGAATCAGCTTTTGAAAGCATTGACCCAGGTCATGGCGCGTTGCAATGACCCCCTGCTTTCTCCATACTTGCGGCCGATTTTTAATCCTAATAAAACACCCAAACCGTGGAACCTTAGAATGAGCACAGCAATCAGTCCGACTGCTTATAACTATAAGGTAGTCCGCCAGTTCGCCATCATGACGGTGGTCTGGGGGATCCTTGGCATGGGGCTTGGTGTCTTCATCGCCTCGCAACTGGTCTGGCCGGAGTTGAACTTCGGTCTGGCATGGACGAGCTTTGGACGCCTGCGCCCGTTGCACACCAACCTGGTGATTTTCGCCTTCGGTGGATGTGCACTGTTTGCCACTTCTTATTACGTCGTGCAGCGAACCTGCCAAACGCGACTGATTTCCGACAGCCTCGCCGCCTTCACCTTCTGGGGATGGCAAGCGGTGATCGTCGGCGCGATCATTACCTTGCCGATGGGTTTCACCACCACCAAGGAATACGCGGAACTGGAATGGCCCCTGGCTATTCTGCTGGCCATTGTCTGGGTCACCTACGGTCTGGTGTTCTTCGGCACCATCGTCAAGCGCAAGACCAAGCACATCTATGTGGGTAACTGGTTCTACGGCGCGTTCATCGTCGTGACCGCGATGCTGCACATCGTCAACCACATGTCGCTGCCGGTCAGCCTGTTCAAGTCCTACTCGGCCTACTCGGGCGCGACGGACGCGATGATCCAGTGGTGGTACGGCCACAACGCCGTGGGCTTCTTCCTGACCACCGGCTTCCTGGGCATGATGTACTACTTCGTGCCGAAACAAGCCGAACGTCCGATCTACTCCTATCGCTTGTCGATCGTGCACTTCTGGGCGCTGATCACCCTGTACATCTGGGCCGGTCCGCACCACCTGC
Organism: Pseudomonas sp. EU05-FHT14B02; assembly: GCF_058791055.1. NCBI lineage: Bacteria > Pseudomonadati > Pseudomonadota > Gammaproteobacteria > Pseudomonadales > Pseudomonadaceae > Pseudomonas > Pseudomonas sp. EU05-FHT14B02. Next base: position 82,125 of record NZ_JBYTDD010000007.1, read on the forward strand.
ACTACACCGCGCTGCCGGACTGGGCTCAGTCCCTGGGCATGGCAATGTCGATCATCCTGCTGGCACCAAGCTGGGGCGGCATGATCAACGGCATGATGACCCTGTCGGGCGCCTGGCATAAGCTGCGCACCGACCCGATCCTGCGCTTCCTGGTCGTCTCCCTGGCGTTCTACGGCATGTCGACCTTCGAAGGCCCGATGATGGCCATCAAGACCGTCAACTCCCTGTCGCACTACACCGACTGGACCATCGGCCACGTACACGCCGGCGCTCTGGGCTGGGTTGCGATGATCTCGATCGGCGCCATCTACCACATGATCCCGAAACTGTTCGGTCGTGCGCAGATGCACAGCACCGGCCTGATCAACACCCACTTCTGGCTCGCGACCATCGGTACCGTGCTCTACATCGCCTCGATGTGGGTCAACGGCATCACCCAGGGCCTGATGTGGCGTGCAATCAACGATGACGGCACCCTCACCTACTCGTTCGTCGAAGCGCTGCAAGCCAGCCACCCGGGCTTCATCGTCCGTGCCCTGGGCGGTGCGTTCTTCGCCGCCGGCATGTTGTTCATGGCCTACAACGTATTCCGTACCGTACGCGCCTCGAACCCGGCTGAAGCCAAAGCCGCCGAACAGATTGCCGTAGTTGGAGCTCACTGATGAAGCATGAAGCAGTCGAGAAGAATATTGGCCTGCTGGCCTTCTTCATGGTCATCGCCGTCAGCATCGGCGGCCTGACCCAGATCGTTCCGCTGTTTTTCCAGGATGTCACCAACAAGCCGGTCGAGGGCATGAAGCCCCGCACCGCCCTTGAACTGGAAGGCCGGGACGTTTATATCGCCAACGGTTGTGTCGGCTGCCACTCGCAGATGATCCGCCCGTTCCGTGCTGAAACCGAACGCTATGGCCACTACTCGGTCGCCGGTGAAAGCGTCTGGGACCACCCGTTCCTGTGGGGTTCCAAGCGTACCGGTCCGGACCTGGCCCGCGTCGGCGGTCGTTACTCCGATGACTGGCAGCGTGCGCACTTGTACAACCCGCGCAACGTGGTGCCTGAGTCGAAAATGCCGGCCTACCCGTTCCTCGTGGAAAACAAGCTCGACGGCAAAGACACCGCCAAGAAAATGGAAGTCTTGCGCACGCTCGGCGTCCCTTACACCGACGAAGACATCGCCGGCGCCAAGGATGCTGTGAAGGGCAAAACCGAAATGGACGCGCTGGTGGCCTATCTGCAAGGCCTGGGCACCATCATCAAAAGCAAACGGTGATCTAAATGGATATCGGGATGATTCGTGGCCTGGGCACCGTCGTTGTGATGGTGGCCTTCATCGGTCTGGCGCTGTGGGTATTCAGCCCCAAGCGCAAGTCTGAGTTTGAAGACGCGACCTTGCTGCCTTTTGCGGATGATCCCGAAGCCATCAAGCACGTCGAGCAAGCTTCTAGGAGTAACAAAGAATGACTACATTCTGGAGTCTGTACGTCACAGTCCTCAGTCTCGGTACGATCTTTTCCCTGACCTGGCTGCTGCTGTCGACCCGCAAGGGCCAGCGCAGCGAGCAGACAGACGAGACCGTCGGGCACTCCTTCGATGGCATCGAGGAGTACGACAACCCGCTGCCGAAATGGTGGTTCATGCTGTTCGTGGGCACCATCATCTTCGCACTGGGCTACCTGGTGCTGTATCCGGGCCTGGGTAACTGGAAAGGCCTGCTGCCGGGTTATGGCTACCTCGACAACGAGAAGCAGACCCCGTTCGCCAACGGCCAGACCGGCTGGACCGGCGTTCACGAGTGGGAAAAGGAAATGGCCAGGTCGGACGCCAAGTTCGGTCCGATCTTCGCCAAGTTCGCGGCCATGCCAATCGAAGAAGTGGCCAAGGACCCGCAAGCCTTGAAGATGGGCGGCCGCCTGTTCGCCTCCAACTGCTCGGTTTGCCACGGTTCCGACGCCAAGGGCGCCTACGGTTTCCCTAACCTGACCGACGCCGACTGGCGCTGGGGCGGCGACGCGCAAGCCATCAAGACCACCATCATGGGCGGCCGTCACGCGGTGATGCCTGCATGGGCTGAAGTGATCGGCGAGCAAGGCGTGGCCGACGTGTCCGCGTTTGTCCTGACCAACCTCGATGGCCGCAAGCTGCCGGAAGGCGCCAAGGCCGACCCGGTTGCCGGGCAGAAACTGTTCGCCACCAACTGCGTGGCGTGCCATGGTCCGGAAGGCAAGGGTACGCCAGCGATGGGCGCACCTGACCTGACTCACCCGGCAGCGTTCATCTACGGCTCGAGCTTCGCTCAACTGCAGCAGACCATCCGTTACGGCCGTCAGGGCCAGATGCCTGCGCAAGAGGCAATGCAGGGTAACGACAAGGTTCACCTGCTGGCCGCTTACGTCTACAGCCTGTCTCACGGAGAGAAGGCAGCGGACGCCGAATAAGGCAAACGCTTGAAGCAACAAAAAACGGCCCCGCCAATGTGAATTGGCGGGGCCGTTTTCATTTCAAGTCTACGCACGCTTATTTGCGCATAGTTCCGTGGACTTGCTGGCGAGCCATCCGGGTTATTATTTTTCACGCATTCTTCTATCAACCAATGTAAAACGGCTTCGCCATTTTTAGTTGGTGAAACCGTTTAAGACGCTCATGAACCCACTTCGTGCTCATGCGTATTGGTTGTAATCAAGGAATGTTACCGCCACCCAGACTGTCCAGACCGCCAGTCCCTTTCTTGTTGCCTGAAGAGCGATTTTCTTGAACTTTTTGCGCCGTCGGCGCCACCATATCCACAGCCGTGGCTGGTGCCGGAATCGTGCAGTCTGTACCAGGCTCATGAGCTTCGACAGTGACTGGTCCAACAGACTGAGTTGCCCAAGTGCAATCTTTATCATTAATAGACATTTTTACTTATCCTTAAGTAAATTTTCAAATATACGACGCGCAACACTACAATCAAATCTTATTGCTTTCGCAGTGACAACTTATTAAACCAAGAACCAAACATCCATCGACCAACAATCACAAAGTATGACCAAAGTAAAAAACATATTCTTTATACAGCAGACTTTTGATATCTCTTTCCACCCAGGCACCCGCCGACGCTCGACGGAGAAAATGATAAATCGTCTATAGTCAATTGACCTGCATCATGTTTTGTTACATCCGCTACACCATTCATGATTTTTCCCCAACGCGACCAAAGGTCGCACCCGCAGGCTAGAGCGACAGGCGTATCATTGCGCCACTGCAACACCCCTTTTTGACCGCGGTCGGCACGTACTGACCGAGGCATTTTTCCACTGCCGTGGGATGCAATGATGAGCAACCAGATTCCGGTACACGACGTCACTCCACCCACCAAGAACGCGAACGCCAGCGTCGACCTCTACGCCTCCAGGGAAAAAATCTACACCCGCGCCTTCACCGGCCTGTTTCGCAACCTGCGGATGACCGGCGGAGCCCTGTTGTTCCTGCTGTATTTCGGCACGGTGTGGCTGGACTGGGGCGGTCATCAGGCCGTTTGGTGGAACCTGCCGGAGCGCAAGTTCTTCATTTTCGGTGCCACTTTCTGGCCTCAGGACTTCATTCTGCTGTCCGGCATGTTGATCATCGCCGCCTTCGGCCTGTTCTTCATCACCGTGTACGCCGGACGGGTCTGGTGCGGCTATACCTGCCCGCAAAGCGTCTGGACCTGGATTTTCATGTGGTGCGAAAAAGTCACCGAAGGTGACCGCAACCAACGCATCAAGCTCGACAAGGCGCCAATGAGCGCCAACAAGTTCTTGCGCAAGTTCAGCAAGCACACCATGTGGCTGTTGATCGGTTTCGTCACCGGCATGACTTTCGTTGGCTACTTCTCACCGATCCGCGAACTGGTGTTCGACTTTTTCACCGGCCAGGCGGATGGCTGGTCGTACTTCTGGGTCGGTTTCTTCACCCTCGCCACTTACGGCAACGCCGGCTGGTTGCGCGAACAGGTGTGCATCTACATGTGCCCGTACGCACGCTTCCAGAGCGTGATGTTCGACAAGGACACCCTGATCGTTTCCTACGATCCACGCCGTGGCGAAGGCCGTGGACCGCGTAAAAAAGGTATCGACTACAAGGCCCAGGGCCTGGGTGACTGTATCGACTGCACCATGTGCGTCCAGGTCTGCCCGACGGGCATCGACATCCGCGACGGCTTGCAAATCGAATGCATCGGTTGCGCCGCCTGCATCGATGCCTGCGACGCCATCATGGACAAGATGGAATACCCGCGCGGACTGATCAGCTACACCACCGAGCACAACCTGTCCGGACAGAAAACCCATAAACTGCGCCCGCGCCTGATTGGCTATGCCATTGTGCTGCTGGCGATGATCAGCCTGCTGGTGACGGCATTCTTCATGCGTGCGCTGGTGGGTTTCGATGTCAGCAAGGACCGCGTGCTGTACCGCGAGAACGCCGAAGGCCGGATCGAAAACGTCTACAGCCTGAAAATCATGAACAAGGACCAACGCGACCATACCTACCTGCTCGAAGCATCCGGCCTGCCGGATCTCAAATTGCAGGGTCGACGCGAGATCAAGGTCGCGGCCGGCGAGATCATCAGCCAGCCTGCCGAACTGTCCGTTGCACCGGAAAAACTGCCGTCGAGCACCAACGAGGTGAGATTCATCCTCAAGGACGCCGATGACGACAGCGTCCACATTGAAGCCAAGAGCCGGTTCATCGGCCCACAGAATCGTTGAGAGAACTGAACATGCCCGCAGCAAATGCCGCAAGTCCCTGGTACAAGCACCTCTGGCCGTGGATCATCATCGGGATCCTGGCCTGCTCGGTGGCCCTGACCTTGTCCATGGTGACCATCGCGGTGAAGAACCCGGACAACCTGGTCAACGACAACTACTACGAGGCTGGCAAAGGCATCAACCGCTCCCTCGACCGTGAATTACTGGCCCAGACCCTGAAAATGCGCGCCAGTGTTCATCTCGACGGCATGACTGGCGAGGTTGACCTGCGCCTGAGCGGCGACAGCCAGCCCAAGACCCTGGAGCTGAACCTGATCTCGCCGACCCAGCCGGAAAAGGATCGCAAGATCACCCTGACCCGCAGCGAAACGGAACAGGGCCGCTACATCGGCCAGTTGAGTGACAAGATCGAAGGCCGGCGTTTTGTCGAGTTGCTTGGCACTCAGGACGAGCACATCTGGCGCATGTTCGAAGAGGAACCGGTCAGCCATGACAAGGATCTGCTGCTGGGTGACGAACCGCTGCAAGGTGCTGAAGACCTGAAGAAGTAAAAGCGCGCTTCGCGCATCGCGAGCAAGCTCGCTCCCACAGTTGATCACCGCCGTGCTCAGAACCTGAGTACACCCATGATCCCTATGGGAGCGAGCTTGCTCGCGATGAGGCCCTATCCGACGATAGAGATTCAGCAGTACTAGTGAATACTCCATGACCACCACCCCACTCCCCTGCTATCACTGCGCCCTGCCCGTCCCGGCCGGCAGCCGCTTCACCGCTGCAGTCCTGGGGCAAACCCGCGAATTCTGCTGCCCAGGTTGCCAAGCCGTGGCCGAGGCCATTGTCGCCGGTGGCCTGGAAAGCTATTACCAGCACCGCAGCGAAGCCTCGGCCAACCCTGAAGCGCTGCCGGTGCAACTGGTGGATGAACTGGCGCTGTACGACCGCGCCGATGTGCAGCAACCCTTTGTCCGCCACGATGGCGAACTCGCCGAAACCACGCTGTTGATGGAAGGTATCAGTTGCGCAGCCTGTGGCTGGCTGATTGAAAAGCACCTGCGCGCCCTGCCGGCCGTGGCCGAAGCGCGCCTGAACCTGTCCAACCATCGCCTGCACGTACGCTGGGCCGATGGGCAGTTACCGCTGAGCCAGGTCCTCAGCGAACTGCGTCACATCGGGTACGCCGCACACCCGTATCAGGCCGACCGGGCCAGCGAACAACTGGCCAGCGAAAACCGCCTGGCCCTGCGCCAGCTCGGCGTGGCCGGGCTGCTGTGGTTCCAGGCGATGATGGCAACCATGGCCACCTGGCCTGAATTCAACATCGACCTCAGCCCCGAACTTCACACCATCCTGCGCTGGGTCGCCCTGTTCCTCACCACCCCGATTGTGTTCTACAGTTGCGCGCCGTTTTTCAAAGGCGCCATGCGCGATCTGCGCACCCGCCACCTGACCATGGACGTTTCGGTGTCGCTGGCCATCGGCAGCGCCTACATCGCCGGGATCTGGACGTCCATCACCGGGGTCGGCGAACTGTATTTCGATGCCGTCGGCATGTTTGCCCTGTTCCTGCTGGCCGGGCGTTATCTGGAACGTCGCGCCCGCGAGCGCACCGCCGCCGCCACCGCGCAGCTTGTGAACCTATTGCCTGCCTCGTGCCTGCGATTGTCAGCCGATGGCCAGAGCGAACGCATTCTGCTCAGTGAACTGCGTGTCGGCGATCAGGTGCTGGTTCATCCGGGCGCCATTCTCCCGGCTGACGGCAAGATCCTCGACGGCCAGTCGAGTGTCGACGAGTCGCTGCTGACCGGCGAATACCTGCCGCAACCACGCACCCTCGGCGACGCCGTCACCGCTGGCACAATGAACGTCGAAGGCGCACTGACCGTCGAGGTCCAGGCCCTGGGCCAGGACACTCGCCTCTCGGCCATCGTGCGCCTGCTCGATCGTGCCCAGGCCGAAAAACCGCGCCTGGCGGAAATCGCCGACCGCGCCGCGCAATGGTTCCTGCTGTTGTCGCTGGTCGCCGCCGCCGCGATTGGCCTGTTGTGGTGGCAGTTGGACGCCTCGCGAGCCTTCTGGATCGTACTGGCGATGCTGGTGGCGACCTGCCCGTGCGCCTTGTCGCTGGCGACGCCAACCGCCCTCACCGCCGCCACGGGCACACTGCACAAGCTCGGTCTGTTGCTGACCCGCGGCCATGTGCTGGAAGGCCTGAACCAGATCGACACGGTGATTTTCGACAAGACCGGCACCCTCACCGAAGGACGCCTGGCGCTGCGCTCGATCCGCCCCCTCGGCGCGCTCGACAGCGATCAATGCCTGAGCCTCGCTGCCGCCCTGGAAAACCGCTCCGAACATCCGATCGCCCGCGCTTTCGGTCGTGCGCCGACGGCTGCCGAGGAAGTCCACAGCACACCAGGTCTTGGCCTGGAGGGGCTGGTTGATGGGCGGCGCCTGCGGATCGGCCAACCGCGTTTTGTCTGCGAACTCAGCGGTGCCATGGTGCCATCGATGCCCGAAGAACCCGGCCAATGGCTGCTACTCGGCGACAGCGAGCGGCCGCTGGCCTGGCTCGTCCTCGATGATCGCTTGCGTGCCGATGCGCCCGCACTGCTCGCCGCGTGCAAGGCCCGCGGCTGGCGCACGCTGTTGCTGTCCGGCGACAGCTCGCCTATGGTCGCCAGCGTGGCGGCGGAACTGGGTATTGATGAAGCCCGCGGCGGCTTGCGTCCGGACGATAAACTGCAGGTCCTGCAACAACTGCACAAGGAAGGTCGCAAGGTGTTGATGCTCGGTGACGGGGTCAATGACGTACCGGTGCTGGCGGCTGCGGATATTAGCGTCGCCATGGGCTCGGCCACCGACCTGGCGAAAACCAATGCCGACGCCGTGCTGCTGTCCAACCGCCTCGACGCGCTGGTGCAAGCCTTCAGTCTGGCGCGGCGCACCCGTCGGGTCATTATCGAGAACCTTCTGTGGGCCGGGTTGTACAATGGCCTCATGTTGCCCTTCGCCGCCCTCGGCTGGATCACTCCGGTATGGGCGGCGGTGGGCATGTCGATCAGTTCGTTGACCGTGGTGTTGAACGCGCTGCGCCTGACTCGCATGCCGAGCGCGCCCGCCCACGGCACCACGCCAGAAACCCGCCCGCTGCCGGCCTGAGCCGCGCGGGCATGGAGTCCAGATGCCAGCTCTTTACGTGATGATTCCCGCTGCGCTGCTGATCGTGGCCATCGCCGTCTATATCTTCTTCTGGGCGGTGGATAGCGGTCAGTACGACGATCTTGACGGCCCGGCCCACAGCATCCTGTTCGACGACCAGGACCCGAACCACACCGCCGCCGTCGACGAGGCCAGCGGCCAACCTGCCAAAACGGACGACAAGGCCCCGCCCCATGCTTGAATTGACGCCACTGCTGGTGTCTGCGGTGATCCTCGGTTTGCTCGGCGGCGGCCATTGCCTGGGCATGTGCGGCGGCCTGATGGGCGCGCTGACCCTGGCGATTCCCAAGGAGCAACGCAGCCGCCGCTTTCGTCTGCTGCTGGCCTATAACCTGGGCCGGATTCTGAGCTATGCCTGTGCCGGACTGCTGATCGGCCTGGCCGGATGGGCCGTGGCCAGCAGCCCGGCGGCGATGTTCCTGCGCATCCTAGCCGGCTTGCTGCTGATTGCCATGGGCCTGTACCTGGCCGGCTGGTGGAGCGGCCTGACCCGTATCGAAAGCCTCGGTCGAGGCCTGTGGCGGCATATTCAGCCAGTTGCCAACCGGTTGCTGCCGGTGTCGAACGTTCCGCGCGCGCTGCTGCTGGGCGCGCTCTGGGGCTGGCTGCCGTGTGGCCTGGTCTACAGCACCTTGCTATGGTCGGCCAGCCAGGGCAACGCACTGGACAGTGCTTTGTTGATGCTGGCGTTCGGGCTCGGCACCTGGCCGGTGCTGCTGGCGACAGGCCTTGCCGCCGAGCGCATCACCGCGTTGTTGCGCAAGCGCAGCGTGCGGATGGCGGGCGGATTGCTGGTGATACTGTTCGGCATCTGGACCTTGCCGGGGCCGCATCAGCATTGGCTCATGGGGCACTAGATCGGCGGCGCGCCCATCGCGAGCAAGCTCGCGATGAGGCCCTCACAAACGACATAGATTCTGACCTTGATGCAAATCAAGATGCCCCACCCCGCCCTCGCATAAAGTGGCTGACAATGCCAGCCTATCCGGGGAATGCCCGCATGATGCTCGACGCCATTCGTTGGGACACCGATCTGATCCGCCGTTATGACCTGGCGGGACCACGCTACACCTCGTACCCGACCGCCGTGCAATTCAACAGCCAGGTCGGCACCTTCGACCTATTTCATGCCCTGCGCGACAGCCGCAAGGCCCAACGCCCGTTGTCGCTGTACGTACACGTGCCGTTCTGCGCGAACATTTGCTATTACTGCGCCTGCAACAAGGTCATCACCAAGGATCGCGGGCGGGCGCAGCCGTATTTGCAGCGCCTGGAACAGGAAATCCAGTTGATCGCCTGCCACCTCGACCCTACGCAGAAAGTCGAGCAACTGCACTTCGGTGGCGGCACGCCGACCTTTCTCAGCCACGATGAACTACGCCAGTTGATGGCGCATTTGCGCAAACACTTCAATTTGCTGGACGACGACACCGGCGACTACGGCATCGAGATCGACCCGCGCGAGGCCGACTGGTCGACCATGGGCCTGCTGCGCGAACTAGGTTTCAATCGGGTCAGCATCGGTCTGCAAGACCTCGACCCGGCGGTGCAACGTGCAGTCAATCGCCTGCAAAGCCTGGAAGAAACCCGCGCGGTAATCGATGCCGCCCGCACCTTGCAGTTTCGCTCGATCAATATCGACCTGATCTACGGCCTGCCCAGACAGACGCCGGAGAATTTCGCCCGCACCGTCGAGGAGGTCATCAACCTGCAACCGGACAGGTTATCGGTGTTCAACTACGCACACTTGCCGGAGCGCTTCATGCCCCAGCGACGCATCAACAGCGATGAACTGCCGACACCTGCGCAGAAACTGGAAATGCTGCAGCGCACCATTGAGCAACTGATCGCCGCCGGCTACCGCTATATCGGCATGGACCACTTCGCCCTGCCCGACGACGAGCTTGCGATTGCCCAGGAAGAATCGACCCTGCAACGCAATTTCCAGGGCTATACCACCCACGGTCATTGCGATTTGATCGGCCTCGGCGTGTCGGCGATCAGCCAGATCGGCGACCTGTACTGCCAGAACAGCAGCGACCTGAACCAATACCAGAACGCGCTCGCATCCATGCAACTGGCCACCAGCCGCGGCCTGCTGTGCAATGCCGATGACCGGCTGCGGCGTGCGGTCATCCAGCAATTGATCTGCAATTTCAGTCTCGAATACGCTGACATCGAACAGGCCTTCAACATCGACTTCCAAGGCTATTTCGGCGATCTCTGGCCCCAGTTGCAATACATGGCCAAAGACGGGCTGATCGAGCTCGATCGCGACAGGATCACCATTCTGCCCGCCGGGCGACTGTTGGTGCGCTCGGTGTGCATGGTGTTCGACGCGTACCTGGAACAACACAGTCGCCAGCGATTTTCACGGGTAATCTAATTCTGCAAGCTAGCGCCCCAGACTGGCCTCGATATCCTATGGTGAGTTACCCTTACGTCTTATGTGTGAATTCCCACAAGGATTGAAGAAATGTCCGAGCCAGTAAAACTGCGTGCTCATAATCAAGCCCATTGCAAGGATTGCAGCCTGGCCCCTCTTTGCCTGCCACTTTCGCTGAATCTGGAAGACATGGAGGCGCTGGACGAAATCGTCAAACGTGGCCGGCCGCTGAAAAAAGGCGAATTTCTGTTCCGCCAGGGCGATACCTTCGATTCTGTCTACGCGGTCCGTTCTGGCGCCCTCAAGACCTTCAGCCTGAGCGACACCGGCGAAGAACAGCTCACCGGCTTCCACCTGCCCAGCGAACTGGTCGGCCTTTCGGGTATGGACACGGAAAAGCACCCTGTGTCGGCACAAGCCCTGGAAACCACCTCGGTGTGTGAAATCCCCTTTGAACGCCTCGACGAACTGGCTCTGCAACTGCCGCAGTTGCGCCGTCAGCTGATGCGGGTGATGAGTCGCGAAATCCGTGACGACCAGCAGATGATGCTGCTGTTGTCGAAAAAGACCGCCGACGAACGCATCGCCACCTTCCTGGTCAACCTTTCGGCACGTTTCCGCGCCCGAGGTTTTTCCGCCAATCAGTTCCGCCTCAGCATGTCGCGTAACGAAATCGGCAACTACCTGGGCCTGGCGGTGGAGACCGTGTCCCGCGTCTTTACCCGCTTCCAGCAAAACGAGCTGATTGCGGCAGAAGGCAAGGAAATCCGGATTATCGACCCGATCCAGCTGTGCGCCCTGGCCGGTGGCTCACTGGAAGGCTGAAACAAAACGTTGCGGCTGAGCGAAACGGTTCAGCCGCCGTTATACTGCGTCGTTTGCAGCCTGCCAGGACACCACGACGATGGTCTTCGACTCCTTCGACATCAAATCCCTCATCCGCCCTGTCATCGACTTCCCGAAACCGGGTGTGATCTTTCGCGATATCACCCCGCTGTTTCAGTCGCCTACGGCCCTGCGCCTGGTGATGGACAGCTTTGCCCACCGTTATGTCGAAGCTGACTTCACCCACATCGGCGCGATGGACGCCCGTGGCTTCCTGATCGGTTCGGTACTGGCCTATCAGTTGAACAAGCCGCTGGTGTTGTTCCGCAAGCAAGGCAAGCTGCCAGCCGACGTGCTGGCCGAGGGCTATGCGACCGAATACGGCGAAGCCTTCCTGGAAGTGCACGCCGACAGCTTGTGCGAGGGGGATTCGGTGGTGATGTTCGATGACCTGATCGCCACCGGCGGCACCTTGATTGCCGCCGCCAATCTGATCCGCCGCATGGGCGCCCGGGTGCATGAAGCGGCGGCGATCATCGATCTGCCGGAACTGGGTGGCTCGCAGCGTCTGGAAGATATGGGCATTCCTACGTTCTGCCTGACGCAGTTTGCGTTGAGCGACAAGTAAGCGGCGCCTGTCAGACCGCCATCGCGAGCAAGCTCGCGATGGCGTCAGTCGCCTCACCACATCACTTCAAAGCCCCATCTGCTTGCTGATGATCTCGTTCATCACCTCCCGCGTCCCGCCGCCAATCGACAGGATCCGGTTATCGCGATACAGCCGCTCCACCAGGCTCTCGCGCATGTAACCCAGCCCACCGAGTATCTGCACCGCATCGTTCACGATCCGGTCCGCAGTATCTGTCGCAAAATTCTTGGCCATGGAAATCTCCTTGATCACACTCTGCCCCGCAGCCATTTTCGCGGCCTGGCGGTATGTGAACTCCCGGGACACCTCCAGCGCGGTCGCCATCTCGGCGAGGCGATGCTTGATCACCTGAAACTTGCCGATCGGTTTGCCAAAGGCTTCGCGCTCGCTCGCCCATTTCAGGCTCTCTTCCAGCGCCAGCTGTGCGGTCATGTTGGCCATCAATGCCAACGCCAGGCGTTCGCTCTGGAAGTTGCCCATGATGCAGGCGAAGCCCATGTTCTCGACGCCAATCAGATTGCCTGCGGGTACGCGGCAATCATCGAAGAACAGTTCAGCGGTGTCTGACGCCCACCAGCCCATTTTCTTCAGCTGCCGTCCTACGGTGAAACCCGGTGTGCCCTTCTCGATCAGTAACAGGCTGATGCCACCGAAACCCGGTTCGCCCGTTCGCACTGCGACGGTATAGAAATCCGCGCGCACGCCGCTGGTGATAAAGGTCTTGCTGCCACTGACCCGGTAGAAATCGCCGTCGCGCACCGCTCGGGTTTGCAGGTTGGCGACGTCGGAGCCACCGCCAGGCTCGGTGATGGCCAGGGCGCTGATCTTCTCTCCCGACAGCACCTGGGGCAGCACTCGATCCCGCACTTCGGGTCGGGCCCACTTGAGAATGGGCGGCAAGCCGATATCCAGCGACCCCAGGCCGGCGACCAACCCGCCTGAGCCGCAGCGCATCAACTCTTCACTGGCGGCAACCTTGGCGAACAGATCCCCTTCGTGGCTGCCTCCGTAGGCCTCCGGGTACCCGATGCCGAGAATCCCCGCCGCGCCGGCCTTGAGGTAGAGCTCGCGAGGAAAGCTTTCGGCTTCTTCCCACTGCGAGATGTCAGGAAGAATCTCGCGCTCGACGAAACGTCTGACGCTGTCGCGGACCAATTGGTGGCTGGGGTCGAAGTATTCCTGAAAGGCAGACATCGGCGAGCTCCACTGAAGGGGTCAGTGAAGTTAACCGAGCGCTTGCTTGGTTTTCAACAGGATTGTGTCATTCAGACGGACCGCGCCGCCTGCATCGCGAGCAAGCTCGCTCACAGGGGTTCTGCGGTGCACACAAAACCAATGTGGGAGCGAGCTTGCTCCGGGCGGCGATCCGACGATGGCGTCAGCCCGAACAACACAAATTACAGGGTGATCGGCTTACGCCCGGCAAACGAATGCGCTAGCGTCCCGCCATCCACCAGCTCCAGCTCGCCACCCAGCGGTACGCCATGGGCGATGCGCGAGGCGATCAGGCCTTTGCTGCTGAGCAATTGGGCGATGTAGTGCGCCGTGGCTTCACCTTCCACGGTCGGGTTGGTGGCCAGGATGACTTCGGTGAAGGTGCCGGCCTCTTCGATCCGTGCCATCAACTGCGGAATGCCGATGGCTTCCGGCCCCAAGCCGTCGAGCGGCGACAGATGGCCCTTGAGCACGAAATAGCGCCCGCGAAAACCGGTCTGCTCCACCGCATAGACGTCCATCGGCCCTTCCACCACGCAGAGCAAGGTGTCGTCGCGACGGGTATCGGCGCATTGCGGGCACAGGTCATCTTCCGTCAGCGTACGGCACAAGCGGCAGTGACCGACCCCTTCCATGGCCTGGCTCAGGGCCAGCGCCAGTCGCGAGCCGCCGCTGCGGTCACGCTCGAGCAACTGCAACGCCATGCGCTGGGCGGTTTTCTGACCCACGCCAGGCAAAATTCGCAGGGCGTCGATCAGTTGGCGAATCAAAGGGCTGAAGCTCATGGTGGAAAAGTCCGACAAAACAACGAGACGCGGTTTATACCCGCGCCTCGGTTGAGCGTCAAATTGCAGCGTCAATTACTCAGTCCCGGGAAACCCGAACCACCAATTTTCCGAAATTGCGCCCTTCCAGCAAGCCGATGAACGCATCAGGTGCCTGCTCCAGGCCATCGACCACGTCTTCGCGGAACTTCACCTTGCCATCGCGTACCCAGGGCGCCATGGCACTGAGGAATTCCGGCTGGCGATCACCATAGTCATCGAACACGATGAAGCCCTGGATGCGCACTCGCTTGGTCAACAGGGTGCGCTGCAATAGTGGCAGGCGATCCGGGCCGCTCGGCGCCTCATGGGCGTTATAGGATGCGATCAAACCACACAGCGGAATCCGTGCCTTGGGATTGAGCAATGGCACCACGGCGTCGAACACCTTGCCGCCGACGTTTTCATAATAGATGTCGATGCCCTTGGGACAGGCTTGCGCCAGTTCGTCGGCAAAGTCCGGGCTCTTGTGGTCGATGCAGGCGTCGAAACCCAACTCGTCGACCACATAACGGCACTTCTCCGCACCACCGGCCACACCGACCACGCGCAGCCCCTTGATCTTCGCCACTTGGCCGACCACCGAGCCCACTGCCCCGGACGCCGCTGCGACCACCAGGGTTTCGCCGGCCTTCGGCTGGCCGATGTCCATCAGGCCCATGTACGCGGTCATACCCGGCATACCCAGCACCCCGAGGGCCATCGAAGGGCTTGGCAGCGCGGGAATCGGAATGATGCTGCGACCGTCATTGATGCTGTGGCTTTGCCAACCGGTGGCACCGACCACCAGGTCACCTTCCTGAAACTTCGGATTGAGCGACCGCTCGACCCGGCTGACAGCGCCCCCGGTCATGACTTCGCCGATTTCCACCGGTGCGGCGTAGGACGGTGCGTCACTCATGCGTCCGCGCATGTAGGGATCCAGCGACAGGAAAACGGTCTTGAGCAGCACCTGACCGTCGGCCAGGTCCGGCAGCGCCACCCGCTCCATACGGAAGTTTTCCGGCGTTGGCGCACCCACCGGGCGAGAAGCCAGGACAATGCGTTGATTGAGGGTCATGGGGTCGGACATGGCAGCGTCTCCTGTGATCGATGAGGTTCAGTGATGTAGGGAGCAGACCTTTGTGGCGGTATGGCGTTCGATGTTTATTCAGCAAGACCGAGGCGACTTCACAGGCACCGCATCCCTGTCAGCCAGAAACAAAAATGCCAGGTGCTATGCCTGGCATTTTTGTAACTCATCTGCCGCCTGATGGCGAATCAGAATGGCAGTTTCATGCCCGGCGGCAGTTGCATGCCGGCAGTCATGCTGCCCATTTTGTCCTGGCTGTTGGCTTCGATCTTGCGCACGGCATCGTTGACCGCGGATGCGATGACCGCTTCGAGCATTTCCTTGTCGTCTTCGCTCATGCCTTCGACCAGGCTTGGGTCGATGGTCACGCTCTTGACGTCATGACGACCGGTCATCACCACGGTGACCATATCGCCACCGGCCTTACCGGTGACTTCGGCGTTGGCCAGTTCTTCCTGCATCTTGGCCATTTTTTCCTGCATCTGCTGCGCCTGCTTCATCAGGCCGGCCATGCCACCTTTCATCATGGTAATCACCTCAAAAGTACTTGGATTAAAACAGCGCCCGGCCCATGCGGCCAGGTGCCTTCAGTTATTAGCCCTGAGTGACCAGGGCGTCGACAGGTTCAATAGTATCGTTACGGACCACCGCACCGAACTGCTGCATCATTTGCTGGATGAACGGATCACCGTGGATCGATTCCTCCGCCTCGCGCTGACGGTTGGCACGGCGGCGAGAAGCCGCTTGTGCCGGGGTTTCCTGCTCGGGCTTGATCAGCTCGATGCTCAGGGTCAGCGTGCGCTGGTGATACTGGTTCAGCGCATCGTTGAGGCGACGCTGTTGCGTGGCGTTGAACAAGGCACTGTGGGCCGGGTCCAGGTGCATCAGCCAATTGTCGCCATCGACCGCGATCAACGTGCAATTGGCGGCGATACTGCCGGTCATGCCGGAGATTGGCAATTTCGGGAACAGCTCCAGCCATTGCAGGGCCAGACCGGTGGCCGGCATCGCCGCGGGCTCAGGCTCGGGCTCCGGAGCCGGGTCGGCGGCATGCTCGCTGGCCAGTTCGTCGAGGTAACTGTAGGCCGAATCCATGTCCGGCTCGATGTAATCCTCATCCAGCGGCGGCTCGTCATCCAGGTCCATGCCCGGCGTCGCGGCATCAACGGCGACCACCGAAGGTTCCGGGATCGGCGCAGCGGTCCACTCCGGGGCATCCGGCACCACGCTGTCCGGCGTCGGCAAAGGCATTGGCGGTAATTCGGGTTGTTCGCTGGCGGTTTCCAACACCGGCTCTGCCGCCGGTTGCTGGACGGGCGCTGGCTCGACCGGGTCATTCCACGGCAGGTCGACAACCTCTTCGACCACGACCGCTTCAACCACAGGCACAAGTTCTGGCACAACGACCGGCGCAACCGGTTCCGGTGCAGGCGCTGGAGCTGCCACTGGCGCAGCCGCTATCGGTGCAACGGCCGCAGCGACTACCGGCGCAACAACCGGCGCGGCAGCCACTGAGTTTGCGGAATCAACTGTGGCCTGGCTGATCCCCACTGGCTTTAGCGGTTGCCTCGGGGCATCCGCGGTGTCTGCGGGCCGGAACGCCAGCATCCGCAGCAGCACCATTTCAAAACCGCCCCGGGGATCCGGCGCCAGCGGCAGGTCGCGGCGTCCGATCAGGCCCATCTGGTAGTAGAACTGCACGTCTTCGGCCGGCAACGCCTGGGCCAGTGCCAGCACGCGATCACGGTCGCCATGACCGTTATCGACACCTTCCGGCAAGGCCTGGGCGATGGCAACGCGGTGCAGCACATTGAGAATTTCCGAAAGCACGCCGTTCCAGTCCGGGCCTTGTTCGGCCAGGTGGCGGACAGCTTCGAGCAACGCCTTGGCATCGCCTTCGATCAGCGCATGCAGGACGTCGTAGACCTGCCCGTGATCGAGGGTCCCGAGCATCGCCCGCACGTCGGCGGCCATGACCTTGCCTTCACCGAAGGCAATGGCCTGATCGGTCAGGCTCATGGCATCACGCATCGACCCGTCGGCGGCACGGCCCAGCAGCCACAGCGCATCGTCTTCGAACGGTACGTTCTCGACACCCAGTACGTGGGTCAGGTGCTCGACAACGCGTTCCGGCGTCATGTTCTTCAGGGAGAACTGCAGGCACCGCGACAGAATCGTTGCCGGAAGTTTCTGCGGGTCAGTGGTCGCCAGGATGAACTTGACGTAGGGTGGCGGCTCCTCAAGGGTTTTGAGCAGCGCGTTGAAGGAATGACTGGAGAGCATGTGCACTTCGTCGATCAGATAGACCTTGAAGCGCCCGCGGCTCGGGGCGTACTGCACGTTGTCGAGCAATTCGCGAGTATCTTCGACCTTGGTGCGGCTAGCGGCGTCGATCTCGATCAGGTCGACAAAGCGTCCTTCGTCGATTTCGCGACACACCGAGCATTCGCCACAAGGGGTCGAAGTGATACCTGTCTCGCAGTTAAGGCATTTGGCAATGATCCGCGCGATGGTGGTCTTGCCGACCCCGCGGGTACCGGTAAAGAGGTAGGCGTGGTGCAGCCGCTGGCTGTCCAAGGCATTGATCAGAGCCTTGAGCACATGGGTCTGGCCGACCATTTCGCGGAACGAGCGCGGACGCCATTTACGTGCAAGAACCTGATAACTCATCGAAAACCGTCGCAGCGAAGGAAGCAGAAGCGGCTAATGCTAGCGGAGCAAGGGACAAATTGCATCCGGTGCGCTCGTGTATTGTGGCTAAGCTGCACATCGGGGGCTTTTAGCGGAGTGTTTATGCGGCTGGCCTTGGGGGCATTGCTGTTGATCAGCCTGGACGGCGTGGCTGCGCAAGCACCGCTGCGCTTCGTGATATCCGACAGCTGGACCATGCCCATGGTGCAGCTTGAACGGGGCAAACCGACCCAGGGCATCCTGTATGACGTGATGCTCAGCCTTGCGACCCAGGTCGGCGTGCCGGCCGAATTCCATGTATTGCCCCGCGGGCGGGTGGAAAACGCCATGGAGCAAGGCGAGGTCGATGTCCGCTGTTATGCCGCGCAATCGTGGCTGCCCGATCGGCCTGACGATTATCTCTGGAGTATCCCGCTCTTTACCCAGCCCGACCTGTTGATCGCCCGGCATGCGCAACCCGCAGCCGTGAACCCGGCGGATCTGCCAAACCAGTCCATCGGCACCGTGCTGAGCTACAGCTACACGACCCTGCAACCGTTGTTCGACACCGATCAATTGCATCGCGACGACGCACGCAGCCAGGAACAGGTGCTGGAAAAACTCCTCGCCGGCCGCAACCGCTATGCGGTCAGCAATCGATGGAGCCTGGACTGGTTCAATCAGCGCCTGCTACCGGAGCAACAGCTGCACAGCGTGGCGGTGCTGCAGGAGCAGAATGTCGGCTGCTACGTACGCAACGACCCGCAAGTGCCGGTGGAGCGCATTCTGCGCACCCTGGTGCGGATGAAGATGTCCGGGGAGATCGATGACATCATTCGGCTTTATGTCGGCAACACGCCCGCTCAATCAGAGGGCGATCAGAGCACTGCAGCAGCTCATCGAACTGCGCTGCGGCCTTGAGCACGAGGGCCATGCATTGTTGGACATCGGACCGCTCGGCAATGGGATTGGTGCCAAAGCCAATGGCGTGCCCGTCATCAAAATACAGAGTCACGGTGTAGCAAGTTCCAGGGTGATGAGGTAACGCTCCTCTGTTGGGCGCTTGTTGTCCTTGAAGCGATTAACCACCAACATCACCCGATACTGTTTGTCCACTTGCCAGTAGGCTTTTCCGCCTCTATTTACATCTCGCAACTGTGCGCGCCATTGTGGTGTATCTTCGAACGACGGGAAGTCCTGGGTTCGGATTGGCGTCCAGCCTCCTTGGCGCCATTGCTCCTGCAGATTCAGCACGACCTTGAGCGTTTCGTCGAGTAGTAGCGGCTCAATTTGCGGAGACATCCGCACACTGCTGATTGACTGATCGCTGTTGAAACTGATCGTGAAAAAACGAGCGAGTGGGGTCACGAATCCGAACTGGGGATCCAGGAAACGAAGGCGCGCATCTGATCTGGGCATTCCCCCCCGAAAATGCCCGGGTATGGCTGGATCAATCGCCGCGCTGGAGCGCTGTCGCATGTTTTCCCAAGGCTCACCAATCATCAGCGCAATTTCCGGATCATCCGAAAGCGCTTGAGTCACTACCACCGTAACAACGGCAGCGACTGCCAGTACAAGCACGCCCCGTCGCCAGCCCACGCACTGCGTCCGACTCATCGCACGCCCCGGCCTGCGGCAATGTCCAGAATCGCCTGCTGGATCAGGTGCCAATCAGAGCGCCGCAGCAGCTCATCGAACCACGCCGCCGCTTGGAGTACGAAAGGCATGCGCTGAAGGATATCGGACATGCCAGCAAGGAGATCAATACTGAAGCCAACGATGCGCCCTGCATTCATATACATGATTATGGTCTAACCCGCGCCTTGCCAAGTCCCAGCTTGATGAGATAACGCTCTTCGGACGGATGCCGATAATCTCTGAAGCGATTAACCACCAGCATCACCTGGTACTTGTCCTCCGCTCGCCAATAAGCTTTGCCCCCTTTGTTCACATCTCGCAATCGAGCACGCCATTGCTGTGTGTCTTCGAACGACGGGAAGTCCTCGGTCCGAATTGGCGTCCAGCCTCCTCGGCGCCATTGCTCCTGCAGATTCAGTACGACCTTGAGCGTTTCGTCGAGCAGTAGCGGCTCAATTTGCGGAGACATCCGCACACTGCTGATTGATTGATCGCTGTTGAAACTGATCGTGAAAAAACGAGCGAGTGGGGTCACGAATCCGAACTGGGGATCCAGGAAACGAAGGCGCGCATCTGATCTGGGCATTCCCCCCCAAAAATGCCCGGGTATGGCTGGATCAATCGCCGCGCTGGAGCGCTGTCGCATGTTTTCCCAAGGCTCACCAATCATCAGCGCAATTTCCGGATCATCCGAAAGCGCCTGAATCGCCACCACCGTAACAATGGCAGCGACTGCCAGGGCAAGGAGGCCTCGTCGCCAGTCCATGCGCTGTCTTAGGCTCACCGCACGCCCCGGCCAGCACAGATGTCCAGAATCGCCTTTTCGATCAAGTGGCGATCAGAGCGCCGTAGCAGCTCATCAAATTGCGCTGCGGCACTGAGCACGAAGGCCATGCGTTGTTGGATGTCGGACAGGTCGGCAATGGGGTTGCTGCCGAAGCCAATGGTGCGCCCATCAGCGCTGGGGCGGCACTGGCTGGCAAGCGTCAGTTCTATGGCTTCGGCGGCGCCGGACGGGATGCCGGTGATGTAGGAAACATGGTTGCTGCGCAGCAACCACACCAGTCCTCGGTCGCTGTACATCGCCGGTTGCAGGATGTTCTGCTGTTCGTGCCAAGCGAGGTGCACGACACTTTCGGCGATATTGCCAACCTCAATGGCTTCGAATGCTTGCAGGATTTGCTCGTGGTCAATACCGAACTCTAGCGTTTCCTGCGTGATTGGCCACAGCACCGGATGCTGCCCATGCCCATATATGTCGCTACGTGAAGGCAGGCAGGTTTCAAGCGCCTTCAACCCTCGCTCCTTGTAAAAAGCATGCAGCGGAAACACATCCAGAAACAGCGTGGTATTACCCATGGCCAGCATTTCGTAAACGAACTGGTAAGTCCGCTGCGCGTACGACAACGATTCACCGTCGCGCCCGAGGTCGCTGCCCGGCACCGGGTTATTGCGGCCAGCTAGCTCGTAGTCCCGCTGCGCCTGCTCAAACTCCCGCAACTTTGTCTGCCGGTCTCGCTCACTCTGGCCGAACAAGCCAAAGAAGCCTTTCCTAGCGCTGTTCTTCAAGCGTTGTACCGCCTCATGTTCCGCCTGCATCTTGTCAACCGATTCAGCGGCATGCAGCAGGCCACAACCCACCTGCTTGGAGGCGAAGGCCGCCAGCCCCGCCCACTGGAAACGCTGATCCTCCAGCCACAACCGGGCGTAAGCGGCATTGATCGCGCGATTTCGCGCCTTGGGGTCGGCGATCAAAATGCCGCCTGGCGCGACGATGGCTTCGGCTCGTTGCTGATACCCGCGCCAAAGGTTCTGGCAGACCAGTCCTGGCAGTTCGCTGAAAGACGGTGAGGGGGCTGTCCGCGTTGGCGAAAAGCCGGTTTGTTGCGGTGCGACTGGCGAGGGATTGGGGGGCGGCGCTGCAGCGGGTTGAGCGGTGGCTCGGGCACGCGGCGCGAAGCCGCCCTCGATCTCTTGACAACTGAGGGTCTGGTTGGCAATCAGCCGCGGCGGTGGGTCGCACTTGCACTTGCACAGGTCACCGTCCAGAGCGGCGTTACGCTCCTCCAGCAGGTCCACCAGACGCGGGCCGTCACAGACAATCCTTCCGATGCTGTCGCATTTCGGGCAATCGACCTCATCGCCTTCGCGGGCCATAGCCTGACCATTGATCGTGCTGCAGTCCCAACCGGTACGCACGGTGCCGTCGGCAGTGGTTTTTGCCCCGACGGTGATGTGATAGCGCCTCATGCCTGATCTGTCCTTGTGTTGTCTGCAGGGACGGGCACGGTAGGCAAGGAGAAGGCAGGGATAAATCGGATGTTTCTTTGATTGATGTAGGGCTTTTCTTTAGAGCGTGAAACATCTAACTACGAGGCGGTCTTCCTACAAAAAATACCCAAAAGGGGATACCTGCGGGTCAGCACCAAAGAACATCGAGACAGATGGATAAACAACAGAAAGACACCCTGAGCCGAGGAGTTTTCGGAGGGTAACCAACAGGAATAGGGACAGAAAAAGTTCGCAACAAGCAATGCTTCGAGGAGGCCCGCTTGGGCCACCCACGATGCTGCACTATTTGAAGGATTTACCAGCAGTTCATTACCACCCTCAATCGCGAGGCTTGGTGCCGTATTTTCCGGTGTACGGATTCAAATTTCCCTTCGTACTATAGTTATTATTCCTAGTTGCATCTGGATTTGTAGCATGGGAAGGTCGGACATACGTTCCATTGCTTCGCGTATACCCACTGATAGTATGATCAGAACGACTTCCATAAGAATAACTAGATTTGTACGAAGAATTCCCGCCGTAACTACTACCACGAGCATAAACATTCCCTGAAAGCGCCACTGCTGCCGCTACAGCCGCCAAAAACAACACCTTTCTCATGCAGCCCTCCCCCTTTTTCAGATCAATGATAGCTCAACGATATCACGCCCAAAGCTTAGACGATAAAAGCTCTCTAGAACACTTTAGGTAACGCACAGCGGAGGCAAAGGCGATGGTGGGGAGCCTAAACTTTGAATGGAAGCACTTGGAGGCGAGAAAGGGTCAGCTATGATCGTCTGTGCGGCGCACCATTTCGACGTACCTAAACGCTGTCACACTTCGAGTTTTTTGACCGAGAAATCCTTGAGAATTCAAGGACCTAGAGATAGGTGGTAACCCTACCAGCCACACCCCGGCACACAATGTCACCGCTGCGGCTGCTCCCTTCCAGGCCTGACCGGGTTCACGGTTGATCGTTGCGGGGGGACCGATAGGGTCACCATAACGACGCTCACCTGTCGGCGAGCCGCGCCATTGTACCTATCTGAGGCGAAGTTACAACCGTTGGTTTCGGATTAAAAACATGAGGAGCTTCAAGCACTTGCTATTGCGCCTCAAGCACCTCGTCCGCCCTGCCGCCCTCCTGCTGAATCACCAGGTGAATAAAGTGCAGCTTGGCAATGACCGATGGCGGCAGGACGAACGGATAGAAATCCGGCTGCCCCATGCTGCGTGACAATTCGTTGAGCATGCCCGCCAGTTCGATCCAGGCATTGACGAACGACAGGAACGCCGCGCCGCCGGGATGCTGCGGATCGTAAAGGGTTTGAGGCGGAAACGGCTGATAGTCGAAGTCCATTTCCCGGGCACTCATGCCAAACCCCAGCGCGGTGTCCACCGCATCCATCATGTGCAGGTAATGCGCCCAGGTTTCCGCCCAGTCTTCCCACGGGTGCATGGTGGCGTAGGCGCTGACGCAGTGCTGCTGCCAGTCGAGCGGTGCTCCCTGCTGATAATGCCGCTCGAGGGCTTCGGCATAGCTGGCGCGCTCATCGCCAAACAATCCGCGAAAAGGCTCAAGCCACTGGCCATGGGCAATCAACCGATCCCAGTAGTAGTGCCCGACTTCGTGACGAAAATGCCCGAGCAGCGTGCGATAGGGTTCGTGCATTTGCACCCGCACCTGCTCGCGGTGCGCATCGTCGGCTTCCTTGATATCGAGGGTGACCAGGCCATTGGCGTGCCCGGTAGTGGGCGGTTTGTCTTCGAGGTCCACGCCGATGAAATCGAAGGCAAGGCCCGTGTCTTCATCGACGGTTTTGGGAATCACCTGTAACCCCAGGCTGAGCAGTTGCGCGACCAGACGCCGCTTGGCGGTTTCCACCTTGCGCCAGCGCTCGTGGTTTTCTGTGATCGACAGGTCAGGAATCGTGCGATTCAAGCTACAAGCCATGCACAAGGTTTCGTGATGATTGGCTGGGAGCAGCCAATTACACGCCGCAGGTGAATCGAGATTGGCGCAGCGGCGGACCGCACCAGCCTCAGGATCGGCGTCGAGCAACCAGGTGTCGGGGTGTTCAGCCGGTTGCAGCGAAGATAAACGGCTTTGCTCCGGCTGATAACCCAACGCCGCCGAACAGGCCAGGCACTGACTGTTGCGAAAAAACAGCGACTGCCCGCAACGACACGGCCAGACCTTGCTGTTGCGCGAACTTTCGCCCATGAACGGCGCGGCGATGCGCGAGCTGAGCTGTTCGAAGAAACGGTACATGGCGATCTCTCCCTGGGCTTGCCAAGACTAGATCATTTCCGAGAGGTGATCGTTCCCGCTTTCTGCGGGGCTGCTGAAATCGCCTTCGCGAGCAAGCCCGCTCCCACAGAGGAATGCGGTCTAATGTGGGAGCGGGCTTGCTCGCGAAGGCTTCACACCGAAATATCGTGCTTGCGCAGAAACTCGACAAACGCCTCTTCATCCAGCACCTTCAACCCCAGCTCATTGGCCTTGGTCAACTTCGAACCGGCACCCGGTCCAGCCACCACACAATGAGTCTTGGCCGATACGGAGCCCGCTACCTTGGCACCGAGGCTTTCGAGTTTGTCCTTGGCCACATCGCGACTCATCAGCTCCAGCGAGCCGGTCAGCACCCAGGTCTGCCCGGCCAGCGGCAAGCCTTCGACGACCTTCTTCTCGCTCTGCCAATGCATGCCGAAATCGGCCAGTTGTTTTTCGGCCGCTTCGGCCAATTGGCGATTGGCCTCGACCGCAAAGAACTCACGCACGGAATTGGCCTGTTTCTCCGGCAGCGCCTGGCGCATGTCCAGCCAGTCCGCGCCGATCACCGCCTGCAGCGAGCCGAATTTGTCCGCCAGTTTCTGCGCGCCCCCTGGACCGACCAATGGAATATGCAGCTTGTCGAGGAAACCACCCAGCGTGGTGCTCGCCGAAAACTCGGCGCCCAATTCGCCCTGATCCTGAATCTGCAAACCATGCTTGAGCAAATCAGCGATCACCTGCCGGTTATGCGCATCCTCGAAGAAGCTGTGGATCTCATGCGCGACTTCCAGGCCAACATCCGGCAAGTACGTCAGCACCTGCGGCAAGGCCTGCTGCACCCGCTCCAGCGAACCCAGGGAGCGTGCCAGCACCTTGGCTGTCTCCTCGCCGACATCAGGAATCCCGAGGGCGTAGATGAATCGCGCCAGGCCAGGTTTCTTGCTGTCTTCTATGGCACTGAGCAGTTTGTTGCTCGATACCTCGGCAAAACCTTCAAGATCGACAATGTCTTCGAACTTGAGCGCGTAGAGATCGGCCGGCGAACTTACCAGGCCCTCATCCACCAATTGCTCGACACTCTTGTCGCCCAAACCTTCGATGTCCATCGCACGTCGCGACACGAAGTGAATGATCGCCTGCTTCAATTGCGCACCGCAGGCAAGACGCCCGACGCAGCGATACACCGCGCCTTCGCTGACCGTCTCGCGGCCTTTGCTGCGCTTGATCAGTTGCGCGCGCTCGACATGGGAACCGCACACCGGACATTGCTCGGGAATCTGTACTGGCCGGGCGTTTTCCGGACGACGCTCCATGACCACTTGCACCACTTGCGGAATCACGTCACCGGCACGGCGGATGATCACTGTGTCACCGATCATCAGGCCCAGGCGCGCGACTTCGTCCATGTTGTGCAAGGTGGCGTTGGCCACCGTGACGCCCGCGACCTTGACCGGTTTCAGACGCGCCACCGGCGTCACCGCCCCGGTGCGGCCGACCTGGAATTCCACATCGAGCAGCTCGGTGAGTTCTTCCATCGCCGGGAATTTGTGGGCGATGGCCCAGCGCGGTTCGCGGGCGCGGAAACCCAGTTCGCGCTGGGAGGCAATGCTGTTGACCTTGAACACCACGCCGTCGATTTCATACGGCAGCGCGCTGCGACGCTCACCGATGTCACGGTAGTAATCCAGGCACTCGGCGATGCCGTGCGCCAGTTTCAACTCATGACTGATCGGCATGCCCCAGGCCTGGAGTTGCTGCAAATTACCGATGTGCGTATCGGCGATGTCCGCCGACACCTGGCCGATTCCGTAGCAGCAGAACTCCAGCGGGCGATTGGCGGTGATCTTCGAGTCCAGCTGGCGCAAACTGCCCGCCGCCGCGTTGCGCGGGTTGGCAAAGGTCTTGCCGCCGACTTCCAGTTGCGTGGCGTTGAGCCGCTCGAAACCGGCCTTGGACATGAACACTTCGCCGCGCACTTCCAGGGTCGCCGGCCAGCCGGTGCCGTGAAGCTTGAGCGGAATGTTGCGTACGGTGCGCACGTTGACGCTGATGTCTTCGCCGGTGGTGCCATCGCCGCGGGTCGCGCCGCGCACCAGCACGCCATCCTGATACAGCAGGCTGACGGCCAGGCCATCGAGCTTGGGCTCACAGCTATATTCAACGGTTGCGCCGCCACCGAACAGGTCGCCCGCCGGCAGGTCCAGGCCTTCGGTCACCCGGCGGTCGAACTCACGCATGTCGGTTTCTTCGAAGGCGTTACCGAGACTGAGCATCGGCACTTCGTGACGCACCTGGGTAAACGCCGACAGCGCCGCGCTGCCCACTCGCTGGGTTGGCGAGTCGCTGGTGATCAGTTCGGGATTGGCTGCTTCCAGCGCCTTGAGCTCGCTGAACAAGCGGTCGTATTCGGCGTCCGGAATGCTCGGTTCATCAAGCACGTGGTAACGATAGTTGTGCTGATCCAGCTCAGCGCGCAGCTCTAAAATACGGTTCTTGGCGGCGGTCATGGGTGTTCTCTCATAAAGCAAAAGAGCAGCCGAGGCTGCTCAATCTGTTTTGCCGATCATCCCGCGCACCGCGCGGGAATAACCATTTCAATCAACGTTTCTGGGTCAGGGCGCGGCGTTCGAACTCGACAATGCGCTGACGGTAGTGCTCGATCGTCTGGGCGGTCAGTACGCTGCGCTGGTCGTCCTTCAGCTCACCGTTGAGCTCCTGGGACAATTTGCGCGCCGCTGCCACCATCACGTCGAAGGCCTGCTTCGGATGGCGAGGGCCTGGCAGCCCCAGGAAGAAGCTCACCGCCGGCGTGCTGAAGTGGTCGATGTCGTCCAGGTCGAATACGCCAGGCTTGACGGCGTTGGCCATGGAGAACAGCACTTCACCGTTGCCGGCCATGCTTTCGTGACGGTGGAAAATGTCCATCTCGCCGAAACGCAGGCCGCTTTCCAGAATGTTCTGCAACAGCGCCGGGCCCTTGAAGCCGGCAGCGTCGCGGCAGATCACGCTGATCACCAGCACTTCTTCGGCTTGCGGCTGATCCTTGTCGTTAACCGCTGGTGCGGATTTGGTGTCGTCCGGGAAATCGTCGTCGCGACTGCTGAAGCTCGGGCCGCCGTCCAGATCCAGGCTGAGGTTCATGTCGCCCTGGGAAGGCTCGCTGTGGCCACGCTTGCCGCGTTTGGAGCCCGACTCGCGAGGCTCCCGGGCCGGCATGCTCACCGATGGCAGATCCTGCTCGTCCAGTTGCGGCTCTTTATGTGCGTCCAGCACGCGCGGCGGGCCCAGCAGCTCGGCGCTGCTGTCCTCGTCCGGCAGGTTGGACAGACTTCGATCAAGACGGAACTTCAGTTTTCCCTTGCCACCGCGCATACGGCGCCAGCCATCGAAAAGAATACCGGCAATGACAATAATGCCGATGACGATCAGCCACTCGCGCAGACCGATTTCCATGTAATCCCGTGCCTCTATAAAAAATGCTGAAAAATAAGGGGTTTACAACCTGCAAACCGCTTTAAAACGTGGCGCCAACTCTATGTTCTGACAGGCGTTTTGCCCACGTATACGAAAAATTGACATTAAACTAGCACGACCAAAGGCAACTTTACACCGTCTACCACGTTGGCTAGCGCGAATATGTCGATTGGCCAGCAAGTCGAAGCCAGGAAGAGAGTCCTACAAACCGCAAACACTCCTCCTACAACCACGACTCAGGCATCCACCATCGCCATCGCCTCCTCGACATCCACCGCCACCAGACGTGAACAACCGGGTTCGTGCATCGTCACACCCATCAGTTGTTCGGCCATTTCCATGGCGATCTTGTTGTGGGTGATATAGATGAACTGCACTGTCTGTGACATCTCTTTTACCAATCGCGCGTAGCGTCCAACGTTAGCGTCATCCAGTGGCGCGTCAACCTCATCGAGCATGCAGAACGGCGCCGGGTTCAACTTGAAGATCGCAAAAACCAGAGCCAATGCGGTCAGGGCCTTTTCGCCGCCGGAGAGCAAATGGATGGTGCTGTTCTTCTTTCCTGGCGGCTGCGCCATGATTGTTACCCCTGTATCGAGTAGATCTTCGCCCGTCAGTTCCAAATACGCGCGGCCTCCACCGAAAACTTTTGGGAAAAGTGCCTGTAAACCGCCATTGATCTGATCAAAGGTATCCTTGAAACGGTTGCGGGTTTCCTTGTCGATCTTGCGAATCACGTTCTCAAGGGTTTCAAGGGCTTCCACCAGATCGTCGTTCTGCGCATCCAGATAACGCTTACGCTCCGATTGTTGCTGGTACTCATCGATGGCCGCCAGGTTGATCGCGCCCAGACGCTGGATCCTGGCGGCGATGCGCTCGAGTTCTTCCTCTGCTTCCTTCTCGCTGGCCTCGGCAGTCAGGGTCGCGAGTACGCCGTGGAGATCGTAGCCGTCTTCCAGCAATTGGTCCTGCAAAGTCTTGCGACGCACTGTCAGTGCTTGCCATTCCATGCGCTGGGTTTCGAGCTGGCTGCGAATCAACTGGGATTGCTGTTCAGCCTGACTGCGGCGCTTCTCGGCGTCGCGCAGTTCGCGGTCGGCATCTTCGAGGGCGATCTGCGCGGTCTTGAGCTCTTCGTCGACGGTCATGCGCTTGTCGAGCAACTCCTCGAGTTTCAGGCGCAGCTCTTCCAGTGGCGCTTCGCCCTCCTCCAGATTGAGGCTCAGTTGCTCGCGTTTTTCAGTCAGGCGCTCGGACTGCATCTCCAGCCGCTCCAGCGCCTGGCGCGTCGAATCATGCTGCGCCTTGAGCGAGCCCAGACGCACCGCCAGCTGATGGGCGTGGTCCTTGTGCTGCCGCGCTTCCTGACGCACCCGGTCCAGACGCTCACGCAGGCTGTCGCGCTGGGCCAGCAGCAACTCACGCTGCTCGGTGTCCTGCGCCATGCTGTCGAGGGCTTCCTGCAATTGCAGGCGCGCTTCGCCGATGTTTTCGTGTTCCAGCGCTCGCTGCTCATCGAGTTCGAGGAGCTCTTCGTCGAGGCGGGTACGGCGCAGGGTCAATTGTTCGGCCTTGGCCTTGCCGGCAGACAATTGAGCCTTCAACTCACCTTGCTGACGGGCTTCGTCCTGCAGCAAACGGCGCAGATGTTCGCGACCGTTCTCCTGCTGACGCTGCTGTGCCCTGAGATTCTGCAGTCGGGTTTCCAGGGTTTCGACAGCGGCTTCACGCTCTTCGCGCTCCAGGCCCAATTGCTGGATTTCCTGACCCCGGGCGAGCACGCCGCTTTCCGCTTCACTGGCCCGACGGACCCGCAGAAAATGCCGACCGACCCAGTAACCGTCACGGCTGATCAGGCTCTGCCCAGCAGCCAATTGACTGCGCAAGGCCAAGGCCTGTTCGAGACTGTCCACCGGCTTGATCTGCCCCAGCCATGGCGACAGATCGAGCTGCGCCTCGACCTTGTCCAGCAGGCTGCCCGGCACCCGTACGCCATCGCTGGACGGGCTGAGCAAGCGCAAGTCGCCCTGGGCAAACCCGGACAGATCGAAATCGTTGAAGTCGTCCACCAGCACCGCTTGCAGGTCGGCACCCAGCACGGTTTCCACCGCCAGTTCCCAACCGGCCTCAACCTTCAGGCCTTCGGCCAGGCGCGGGCGATTCGCAAGATTCTGTTCGCGCAGCCATTCGGCGGTACCGGTACCCGGATCGAGCGCGGCTTGCTGCAAGGCTTCAAGCGAAGCCAGCCGACCGTTGAGCCGCTGCAAATCACCCTGGGCCTGTTGTTGCGCCGACAGCGCCTGCTGCAGCTCCTGACGCAATTGCTCAAGCTTTTCGACCTGAGCTTCTTCGCTGGTCTGCAAATCCTCAAGGGTCGCTTCGGATTCAGCGAGCTGCTCGCTGAGCGCCATGATCGCCGCGTCTTCCGGGTCCGCCGAGAGCAAAGCGCGTTCTTCACCAAGACGTTTCTGGCGATCGGCCAGGCGCTCCAGGCTGGTTTCCAGCTGCTGGATCCGCGATTGCTGCACTTCGGCCTGACGGCGCGGCTCGGCGGCGGTGAGGTTGAACGTATCCCACTGCTCTTGCCAGCCGTGCATGGTGGTTTCGGATTCTTCCAGCGCGGCAGCGGCCTCTTCGGCGGCGGCGCTGGTGACTTCCTGCTCTGGGGTGAGCATGTCCAGCTCTTCGCCGAGGGTCAGCAGCAACGTGCGGTCGTGGCCCAGGTGCGATTCGGTTTCCAGGCGCGCGCGCTCGGCCTCTTTCAGGTCATCCTGCAATTGGCGCAAACGCTGCTGACCGTGCTGGATGCTCTGCTCGACCCGGGCAATGTCGCCGCCGACCGAGTAGAAGCGCCCCTGCACCAGGTTGAAGCACTCCGACAGGTCGTGGTGCCCGTCACGCAGGCGCTCGATGCTTGCGTCGGCATTGCGCTGTTCGGCCACCAAGGCTTCGAAAGAAACTTCCTGGTTGCCGATGATCGCTTCACGCTGGCCGACCTGATCGTTCAGCGCCTGCCAGCGCAGGGCCGACAGCTGGGCCTTGAGCTGACGCTCCTCGCCCTTGAGTTCCTGATACTTCTTGGCGGCCTCGGCCTGGCGGTGCAAGCGTTCGAGCTGACGCTCAAGCTCTTCGCGCAGGTCGGTCAGGCGCTCAAGGTTTTCGTGGGTGCGGCGGATGCGGTTTTCCGTCTCGCGCCGGCGTTCCTTGTACTTGGAGATACCCGCGGCTTCTTCGATGAAGTTGCGCAGGTCTTCGGGCTTGGACTCGATCAGCTTGGAGATCATCCCCTGCTCGATGATCGAGTAGCTGCGCGGGCCAAGGCCGGTGCCGAGGAAGATGTCGGTGATGTCGCGGCGCCGGCATTTGGTGCCGTTGAGGTAATAGGTAGTCTGGCTGTCGCGGGTCACTTTGCGGCGAATGGAGATTTCCGCATAAGCGGCGTACTCCCCGAGCAAGGTGCCGTCGGAGTTGTCGAACACCAGTTCGATGCTCGCCTGGCTCACCGGCTTGCGGCTGGTGGAACCGTTGAAGATGACGTCGGTCATCGATTCGCCGCGCAGGTTCTTCGCCGAACTCTCGCCCATCACCCAGCGCACGGCGTCGATGATGTTCGATTTGCCGCAGCCATTGGGCCCGACCACCGCCGCCATGTTACTGGGGAAGTTCACCGTGGTCGGGTCGACGAAGGATTTGAACCCCGCCAGCTTGATGCACTTGAGCCGCAAGATCAGGCGTCCGTCAAGGCGGATATCACCAGATCGCAACTGCGCTGGGCGTAAGCCGTCAGCACTTCGCGAATCTGCACAAAGTCACGGGCCAGCACGGCAGCGAGCAAGCGCTCGAACAGCTCGAGGAATTCGCTCATCGACGCTTTGCGCTGGTCCAGCGCGAGGAAATATGCACGGCTCATGGCCGGCTGCAGATTCTCGACTGTCTCCTGCAAGTACGGGTTGTTGGCGAACGGATACGCGGCGCGCATCACGTTGAAACTGTCGTCGACGAAAGTGCGGATGTCCTGACGCTCGTAGCTGGCAGTCAGGCGTTGCTGGATCTGCACGAACGGCGCCATGTCGGCCTGGGTTTTCCAGCCGCTGGCCACGGAGTTACCGAGCAGGATATAGAGTTCGCTCATCAGCGTGCACAGGCTCTGCACCTTGTGCGGCGTGAGCTCGGTGACGTGGGCGCCACGTCGCGGCAGGATCGCGATCAGGTGCCGACGCTCGAGGATCAGCAAGGCCTCGCGGACCGAACCGCGGCTGACGTTGAGGGCCAGCGTGACCTTCTGTTCCTGGATGCGCTCTCCGGGCTTCATTTCACCGCGAATGATGCGTTCGGCGAGGTGGTGAGCGATTTGCTCGGCGAGGCTGTCCGGCGCCTTGAACGTCATGGTTGTCCTTCAAACTCTTTGATCTGTACAAGCGGCGCAGTGTAGCGCAATTGCTGCGTCAGGGCGGAGTGCCCGCCCGGAGGTTTTTGGCACGATTCAAGCAAATTCAAGCAAAAAGGCAGGCTATCGAACCAGCGACAATAATTAAGGAACAAGTGGTTAATCGACAAACTGCAATTTCCTGACCTTTAAGTCAGAAAATCATTGACCGAAAAGTCAGACCTGCTAAATTCAGTTCCTATCGGTTAACAACAATAATGAGTCTGCGAGGCCTTCCGTGATCCAGTTTTTACTAAACCAGGAACTCCGTAGCGAGCACGCCCTGGACCCGAACCTGACCGTGCTCAATTATCTGCGCGACCATGTGGGCAAGCCCGGCACCAAAGAAGGCTGCGCCAGCGGTGACTGCGGCGCCTGCACCGTGGTGGTCGGCGAATTGCAGACTGATGACGACGGCCGCGAACACATTCGCTATCGCAGCCTCAACTCGTGCCTGACCTTCGTGTCGTCCCTGCACGGTAAGCAACTGATCAGCGTCGAGGACCTCAAGCACAAAGGTGAACTGCACAGCGTGCAGAAAGCCATGGTCGAGTGCCACGGCTCGCAATGCGGCTTCTGTACCCCAGGCTTTGTGATGTCGCTGTTTGCCCTGCAAAAGAACAGCGATGCACCGGATCATGCCAAGGCCCACGAAGCACTGGCCGGCAACCTCTGCCGTTGCACCGGCTACCGGCCGATCCTGGAAGCCGCCGAGCAGTCCTGCTGCGCCAAGCAACCGGACCAGTTCGACGCCCGCGAGGCCGACACCATCGCACGCCTCAAAGCCATTGCCCCGACCGATATCGGCGAACTCAACAGCGGCGACAAGCGCTGCCTGGTGCCGCTGACCGTGGCCGACCTGGCCGACCTCTACGACGCTTATCCACAAGCCCGCCTGCTGGCCGGCGGTACTGACCTGGCGCTGGAAGTCACGCAGTTCCACCGCACCCTGCCGGTGATGATCTACGTCGGCAACGTCGCCGAGATGAAGCGCATCGACCGCTTTGACGATCGCCTGGAAATCGGCGCCGCCACGTCCCTGTCCGATTGCTACGAGGCCTTGAACGCCGAGTACCCGGACTTCGGTGAATTGCTGCACCGCTTCGCGTCCTTGCAGATCCGCAACCAAGGCACCCTGGGCGGCAACATCGGAAACGCATCGCCAATTGGTGACTCGCCGCCCCTGCTGATCGCCCTCGGCGCGCAAATCGTGCTGTGCAAAGGCGAAACCCGCCGTACCCTGGCGCTGGAAGATTACTTCATCGATTACCGTGTCACGGCACGCCAGGAAAGCGAGTTCATCGAGAAGATCATCGTGCCCCGCGCCAGCGTCGAAAAACTGTTCCGCGCCTACAAGGTTTCCAAGCGCCTGGACGATGACATCTCGGCAGTCTGCGCCGCCTTCAGCATTTGCCTGGAAAACGGCGTCGTCGCTGAAGCCCGCGTCGCCTTCGGCGGCATGGCCGCCATCCCGAAACGCGCCGCTGCCTGCGAAGCCGCGTTGCTCGGCTCGCCATTCAACAACGCCACTGTCGAACGCGCCTGCGCTGCCCTGGCCGAAGACTTCACGCCGCTCTCGGACTTCCGTGCCAGCAAGGAATATCGCCTGCTCAGCGCACAGAACCTGCTGCGCAAGTACTTCATCGAACTGCAAACACCGCACATCGAGACTCGAGTGACCGCTTATGTCTAATCATCACGCCGTAGAGAAGACCCAAGCCGAATTGGCTGAACTGTTCGCCAAGGACCTGACCACCGGTGTCGGCCGCAGCGTCAAGCACGACAGCGCCGCCAAACATGTGACCGGTGAAGCGCAGTACATCGACGACCGCCTGGAGTTTCCGAACCAGTTGCACGTTTATGCGCGCATGTCGGACCGTGCCCACGCCCGGATCATCAGCATCGACACTTCGCCCTGCTACGCCTTTGAAGGCGTGCGCATCGCCATCACCCACGAAGACGTGCCGGGCCTGAAGGACATCGGTCCA
This sequence comes from Pseudomonas sp. EU05-FHT14B02, assembly GCF_058791055.1. Lineage (NCBI taxonomy): Bacteria > Pseudomonadati > Pseudomonadota > Gammaproteobacteria > Pseudomonadales > Pseudomonadaceae > Pseudomonas > Pseudomonas sp. EU05-FHT14B02. Next base: position 115,784 of record NZ_JBYTDD010000007.1, read on the forward strand.
TTGCTGCCGGGCGATCCACTGCTGGCGATCGATACCGTGCAATTCGTCGGTCAACCAGTGATCGCCGTGGCAGCAAAAGACCTGGAAACCGCGCGCAAGGCAGCGATGGCCGCAATCATCGAATACGAAGACCTGGAACCTGTGCTGGACGTGGTCGAAGCCCTGCGCAAGCGCCACTTCGTACTCGACAGCCACACCCACAAACGCGGCGATTCGGCCACTGCGCTGGCCACTGCCGAACATCGCATCCAGGGCACGCTGCATATTGGCGGCCAGGAACACTTCTACCTGGAAACCCAGATCTCTTCGGTGATGCCGACCGAAGACGGGGGCATGATCGTCTACTGCTCCACGCAGAACCCCACCGAAGTGCAGAAGCTGGTGGCCGAAGTTCTGGACGTGTCGATGAACAAGATCGTTGTTGACATGCGCCGCATGGGCGGTGGTTTCGGCGGCAAGGAAACCCAGGCGGCCAGCCCTGCGTGCCTGTGCGCGGTGATCGCGCACCTCACCGGCCAGCCGACCAAGATGCGTCTGCCACGGGTCGAAGACATGCTGATGACCGGCAAGCGTCACCCGTTCTATGTCGAGTACGACGTGGGCTTCGACAGCACCGGCCGCCTGCACGGTATCAACCTGGAACTGGCTGGCAACTGCGGTTGCTCCCCCGACCTGTCGGCGTCGATCGTCGACCGCGCTATGTTCCACTCGGACAACTCGTATTACCTGGGCGATGCGACCATCAACGGTCACCGCTGCAAGACCAACACCGCGTCGAACACCGCCTACCGTGGTTTCGGCGGCCCGCAAGGCATGGTCGCCATCGAAGAAGTGATGGATGCCATCGCCCGTCACTTGGCCCTTGATCCGTTGGCGGTGCGCAAGGCCAACTACTACGGCAAGACCGAGCGCAACGTCACCCACTACTACCAGACTGTCGAGCACAACATGCTCGAGGAAATGACCGCGGAACTGGAAGAAAGCAGCCAATATGCCGAGCGCCGCGAAGCGATCCGTCGCTACAACGCCAACAGCCCGATCCTGAAAAAGGGCCTGGCGCTGACCCCGGTGAAATTCGGTATTTCCTTCACCGCCAGCTTCCTCAACCAGGCCGGCGCCCTGGTGCACGTCTACACCGACGGCAGCATCCACTTGAACCACGGTGGCACCGAAATGGGCCAGGGCCTGAACACCAAGGTCGCGCAAGTCGTGGCCGAAGTGTTTCAGGTGGAAATGGACCGCGTGCAGATCACCGCGACCAACACCGACAAAGTACCGAACACCTCGCCGACTGCCGCTTCCAGTGGCGCCGACCTGAACGGCAAGGCCGCGCAGAACGCCGCTGAAACCATCAAGCAACGCCTGGTGGAATTCGCGGCTCGCCAGTACAAGGTCAGCGAAGAGGACGTGGAATTCCACAACGGCCACGTGCGGGTTCGCGATCACATCCTGACCTTCGAAGCGCTGATCCAGCAGGCGTATTTCGCCCAGGTGTCGCTGTCGAGCACCGGCTTCTACAAGACCCCGAAAATCTACTACGACCGCAGCCAGGCCCGTGGCCGGCCGTTCTACTACTACGCCTTTGGTGCGGCGTGCTGCGAAGTGCTGGTCGACACCCTGACCGGCGAATACAAGATGCTGCGCACCGACATTCTCCACGACGTCGGCGCCTCGCTGAACCCGGCCATCGACATCGGTCAGGTCGAGGGCGGATTCATCCAGGGCATGGGCTGGCTGACCATGGAAGAGCTGGTGTGGAACAACAAGGGCAAGCTGATGACCAACGGCCCGGCCAGCTACAAGATCCCGGCCGTGGCGGACATGCCGCTGGACCTGCGGGTGAAGCTGGTGGAAAACCGCAAGAACCCCGAAGACACGGTGTTCCATTCCAAGGCCGTGGGCGAGCCGCCGTTCATGCTCGGCATCGCCTCGTGGTGTGCGATCAAGGACGCCGTGGCGAGCCTGGGCGATTACAGGCATCAGCCGAAAATCGACGCCCCGGCGACACCGGAGCGAGTGTTGTGGGGCTGTGAGCAGATGCGCCAGTTGAAGGCGGCGAAGGCTGTCGAGGCTGAGACCGAGTTGGCTTCGCTCTAGGACCGAGGTGCGGCTATCGCGAGCAAGCTCGCTCCCACAGGGTTATGTGCTGACTGATGGACCTGTACAAATCCAATGTGGGAGCGAGCTTGCTCGCGATGGCGGACTAACAGACACACAGATGTCGAGGTGAACATGTACAACTGGATCGACGCCCTCGCCGACCTGCAAAACCAGGGTGAGCCCTGCGTGCTGGTTACCATCATCGAAGAGCTCGGCTCGACGCCGCGCAACGCTGGCTCGAAGATGGTCATCAGCGCGAGCCAGAGCTTCGACACCATCGGTGGCGGGCACCTGGAATACAAGGCCATGAAGATCGCTCGCGAGATGCTCGCCAGCGGCAAGCAGGACACCCATCTGGAGCGCTTCAGCCTGGGCGCCAGCCTCGGCCAATGCTGCGGTGGCGCGACCGTATTGCTGTTCGAACCGATGGGCCAGGTACAGGCGCAGATCGCCGTGTTCGGTGCCGGCCACGTGGGCCGGGCGCTGGTGCCACTGCTGGCCAGCCTGCCTTGCCGGGTGCGCTGGATCGATTCGCGGGAGGATGAATTCCCCGAGCAGATCCCCCATGGCGTGCGCAAGATCGTCAGCGAAGAACCGGTGGATGAAATCGATGATCTGCCAGCCGGAAGCTACTACATCGTGATGACCCACAACCACCAACTCGACCTAGAACTGACCGCTGCGATCCTCAAGCGCAACGACTTCGCCTACTTCGGCCTGATCGGTTCGAAGACCAAACGGGTGAAGTTCGAACATCGCCTGCGCGATCGCGGTTTCGACAACAGCGTCGTGCAACGCATGCGCTGCCCGATGGGCATCGGTGAAGTCAAAGGCAAGCTGCCTGTGGAAATCGCCATCTCCATCGCGGGCGAAATCATCGCCACCTACAACGCCAATTTCGGCCAGCAAACCTCCAGCGCCGGATCGATTGCCAAACTGCTGCCTGCCTCACGCCGCAGCCAAGCCTCCAACTGAGAATTCTCATGCCTCTGACTCGCAAAGCCTACCGCGCCGCCATCCTGCACAGCATCGCCGACCCAGCCGTCGTTGGCATCGAAGCCTCCTACGAGTATTTCGAAGACGGCTTGCTGGTTGTGGATAACGGCCAGATCAGCGCCCTCGGTCACGCCAGCGAACTGCTGCCGACCCTGCCGGCTGACGTCGAAATCACCCACTACCAGGATGCACTGATCACCCCCGGCTTCATCGACACCCACATCCACCTGCCGCAAACCGGCATGGTCGGCGCCTATGGCGAGCAACTGCTGGACTGGCTCAACACCTACACTTTCCCGTGCGAAAGCCAGTTCGCCGACAAGGCCCACGCCGACCAGGTCGCGGACATTTTCATCAAGGAACTGCTGCGCAACGGCACCACCACTGCGCTGGTATTCGGCAGCGTGCACCCGCAATCGGTGAACTCGTTCTTCGAAGCGGCCGAGCAGCTCGACCTGCGGATGATCGCCGGCAAGGTGATGATGGACCGCAACGCCCCGGACTACCTGACCGACACCGCCGAATCCAGCTACGTCGAAAGCAAGGCGCTGATCGAGCGCTGGCACGGCAAGGGTCGCCTGCACTACGCGGTCACCCCACGCTTCGCACCGACCAGCACCCCGGAACAACTGACCCTGGCCGGTCAGCTGCTGACCGAGTACCCGGATCTGTACATGCAGACCCACATCAGCGAAAACCTCAAGGAAATCGAGTGGGTCAAAGAGCTTTTCCCGGAGCGCAAGGGCTACCTGGACGTCTACGATCACTACCAGTTGCTCGGCGAACGCTCAGTGTTCGCCCACGGTGTGCACCTGTGCGATGACGAGTGCGCGCGACTGGCCGAAACAGGTTCGGCCATCTCGTTCTGCCCGACCTCGAACTTCTTCCTCGGCAGCGGCCTGTTCAACCTGCCGATGGCCGAGAAGCACAAGCTCAATGTCGGTATCGGCACCGATGTGGGTGGCGGCACCAGTTTCTCGCTGCTGCAAACCCTCAACGAAGCCTACAAGGTCATGCAGCTGCAGGGCGCACGCCTGAGCCCGTTCAAGTCGCTGTACCTGGCAACCCTCGGCGGCGCCCGTGCGCTGCGCCTGGAAGACAAGATCGGCAACCTGCAACCGGGCACCGACGCCGACTTCCTGGTGCTGGACTACAACGCCACGCCGCTGCTGAGCTATCGCCTGAAGCAGGCCAATAACATCGCCGAGACATTGTTTGTGTTGATGACCCTGGGGGATGACCGGACTGTGCTGCAGACTTATGCGGCGGGGAATCTGGTGCATCAGCGGTAAAGCTCTCCGGACATAAAAAATCCCCCGTGATCATCAGATTCCGGGGGATTTTTTATGTCCTGTTGTAGGAGCGAGCTTGCTCGCGATGAACCTGAGGGCGCCACGGGTTGTCAGGCTTCCCGCGTAATCGTTAACGACCATCGCGAGCAAGCTCGCCCCACAGATCAGATTTTCGCTGGCGAACGCCCAGGCTTCTTGGTCTGCAACAAATGCGAGAACACCGCATGCAGATCATCCGACGCACTTTCCTCATCGAGGTTGAGTTTGCTGTCGATGTGATCCATGTGATGCATCATCAGGTCCACCGCCAGTTCAGCGTCGCGCTTTTCGATGGCATCGATCAACTGGGTGTGCTCGTCGTAGGAGCAATGGGAACGGTTGCCGCTTTCGTACTGGGCGATGATCAGCGACGTCTGGGACACCAGGCTGCGCTGGAAGCTGATCAACGGGGCGTTTTTCGCCGCTTCGGCGAGTTTCAGGTGGAATTCACCCGACAGGCGGATGCCGGCACCACGATCGCCACGGGAGAAGCTGTCGCGCTCGTCGTTGACCATCTGGCGCAACTCGGCAATCTGCTCGGCGGTAGCGTGCTGAACCGCCAATTCGGTGATCGCACGCTCGACCAGACGGCGGGCCATGAACACCTGACGGGCCTCTTCGACGCTCGGGCTGGCGACCACGGCGCCGCGATTCGGACGCAGCAGCACCACGCCTTCATGGGCCAGGCGCGACAAGGCGCGGCGAATGATGGTGCGACTGACCCCGAAAATTTCCCCCAGCGCTTCTTCGCTCAACTTGGTGCCGGGCGCCAGACGCTGCTCGAGGATGGCCTCGAAGATATGCGCGTAGACAATATCGTCCTGGGTACCGCTGCGGCCGGCTTTGCCTGCTCGCGGTTGTTTCTTTAGGGGTTGCAACTGTTCGTTCATGGGCACTCGAGTCGGAAGAACTGCGGCGAATTGACCGTGACTGTAATACGGCACAGTGGGTCGCTGGCAAGTATCGCGTAAAAAACACTGCGATTGTACACAATGGAGGGTGGCAACACGACTGTACGGCTGAATGTTGTCTCGGCTGTATTGCAATGATCCCTTACGTTTGAGTTTAGGCTTGAACCCGCAATTTCCCACTCATTGTAGGAGCGAGCTTGCTCGCGAAAAAACCGCAGACGCTGCGGGGTGTCAGGCCCCCAACGTCATCGTTGACGACCATCGCGAGCAAGCTCGCTCCTACAGGTAAAAGGAACACCGCCGTCATGAACGACGCCACGCACGCGCAGCTCCGCCCACTGGCCGACACCTCGCCCTCGGCCATCGTCGCCGGGTTCATCGCCATGATGACCGGCTACACCAGCTCCCTGGTGCTGATGTTCCAGGCCGGGCAAGCGGCGGGCCTGAGCAGCGGGCAGATTTCTTCGTGGATCTGGGCGATTTCCATCGGCATGGCGGTGTGCTCCATCGGCCTGTCCTTGCGTTATCGCACGCCGATCACCATTGCCTGGTCGACCCCGGGCGCAGCGCTTTTGATCACCAGCCTGGGCGGCGTGAGCTACGGCGAAGCCATTGGTGCCTATATTACCTGCGCGGTGCTGGTGACGATTTGCGGGCTGACCGGTAGCTTCGAACGACTGGTGAAAAAGATTCCGGCATCCCTGGCCGCCGCCCTGCTGGCGGGAATCCTGTTCAAGATCGGCAGCGAGATTTTCGTCGCAGCGCAACACCGCACTGCCCTGGTACTGGGGATGTTCGTCACTTATCTTGTGGTCAAGCGCCTGTCGCCGCGCTATGCGGTGTTGGCGGCATTGCTGATCGGCACGGCATTGTCAGGGTTCATGGGGTTACTGGACTTCAGCGGCTTCCACCTGGAAGTGGCCACGCCGGTCTGGACCACACCGCACTTCTCCCTGGCCGCGACCATCAGCATCGGCATCCCGCTGTTTGTCGTCGCCATGACCTCACAAAACATGCCCGGCATCGCCGTATTGCGCGCCGATGGTTACACGGTACCCGCCTCGCCGCTGATCACCACCACCGGCATCGCCAGTTTACTGTTGGCACCGTTCGGTTCCCACGGGATCAACCTGGCGGCCATCAGCGCTGCGATCTGCACCGGTCCCCACGCCCATGAAGATCGTAACAAGCGCTACACCGCGGCGGTCTGGTGCGGGATTTTCTACGGGATTGCCGGCGTGTTTGGCGCAACGCTCGCGGCATTGTTTGCCGCGCTGCCCAAGGAACTGGTGCTGTCGATTGCGGCGCTGGCGCTGTTCGGCTCGATCATCAATGGCTTGAGCATCGCCATGAGCGAAGTGAAGGAACGTGAAGCGGCGCTGATCACCTTCATGGTCACGGCATCGGGGCTGACGCTGTTTTCCATCGGTTCGGCGTTCTGGGGGATTGTCGCGGGGGTGGTGACACTGCTGATCCTGAACTGCAGGAGCGAACCTGCTCGCAATGGTCGTCAACGATAACGCTGGAAACCTGAGGCCCCGCGGCGCTCTCAGGTTCATCGCGAGCAAGCTCGCTCCTGCAAAAAAAAGCAAAAAAAACGGCGACCCTCGGGTCGCCGTTTTTTTCAGAACATCAAGCTACCGGATTGATCGGCTTTTCCGGGTACCAGACGTCCAGCAGCGGGCTGACTTCAACGCTGGTCAGCTCGGTGCGGCCTTTGAGCCAGGCTTCAACGGCAGCGCGCTGTTCAGCGCTGACCGAGCCACGCTTCTGCAGGCAAACCAGACCGTAGTCGTCGCCGCCAACATAGCCCAGACCGTTGGCTTCCATGGCTTCTTTGAGGAACGCGTCGAGGAAAGCATCAATGGCTTCATCAGCCAAATCTTCTTTGAAATCCAGGTTCAGTTCGAAACCCAGCTCTTGAAATTCATCGACGCACAGTTTTTTGCGCAGACGCTGGGAACGGTTAGTCGCCATTGGAACAATCCTCTTAAGTAATAACGGGCGGCACTTTAGCAGCTTAAGCCATCGATTGCCTGACTCTCTGGGCCACCACGCCTACCGTCGGTAAAAAAATAGCCGATCAGGATGCTCGCGCACGGCACAAGCCGTGACACCTTGGGGCATAATGCCGACACTTTCATGACCATTGAGGGAATTTATTTCCATGCCCTCTTTATATTTCCCCCTCGGCTGTAGGGTTTTATTTCAGATGATCAAATCTTTGCGTCCTTTGCTGTTGGCCGGTTTTCTACTCCCCCTGGCCCTCCCCGTTTCCGCCGCTCCAGTCAATACCGCGTTGTCGCCCAACGTTGAAAAAGCGCTGAAAGCCAGCAAGTTGCAGGACAACGCCCTGTCGCTGGTGATGATCCCGCTCACAGGCCCCGGCACCCCGACGGTGTTCAACGCCGACGTGTCGGTCAACCCGGCATCGACCATGAAGTTGGTCACTACCTATGCGGCGCTGGAAATGCTCGGCCCAAACCACCAGTGGAAAACCGAGTTTTACACCGACGGCACCCTCAGTGGCGGCATTCTCAACGGTAACCTCTACCTCAAGGGCGGCGGCGATCCGAAGCTGAACATGGAAAAACTCTGGTTGCTGATGCGCGACCTGCGCGCTAACGGCGTGACCCAGGTCACCGGCGACCTGGTGCTGGATAAAACCTTCTTCGTGCAACCGCAACTGCCGGAGTTCAATGACGACGGCAACGACGATAACAAGCCGTTCCTGGTCAAGCCCGACTCGCTGCTGGTCAACCTCAAGGCGCTGCGCTTCGTCGCGCGCAATGACTCGGGCAAGGTGCTGGTCTCGGTGGAGCCGCCGATTGCGAGCATCCGCATCGACAACCAGGTCAAGGCCCTCAACTCCAAGCAATGCACCGGTGGCGTGCGCTACAACCCGGTGACTCAGGCCGACGGCAGCGTGACCGTGACGGTCGGCGGCCAACTGGGGGAAGGCTGCAGCTCGCAGACTTACCTGTCGCTGCTCGACCACGCGACCTACACCGCCGGCGCCGTCCGCGCGATCTGGAAGGAACTGGGTGGCAGCATTCAGGGCAGGGATGTGCTGGCGCCAACACCGAAAGACGCCAAGGTCCTGGCCCGGGCCTTCTCGCCGGACCTGGCGGAAATCATCCGTGACATCAACAAGTACAGCAACAACACCATGGCCCAGCAGTTGTTCCTGAGCCTGGGCCAACGCTTCCGCACCGATGCCGATGGTGACGACGCCAAGGCTGCCCAGCGTGTCGTGCGTCAGTGGCTGGCGAAAAAGGGCATCACCGCGCCGCACCTGGTGATGGAGAACGGCTCCGGCCTGTCCCGTGCCGAGCGTGTCAGCGCCCGAGAAATGGCCTCGATGCTGGAAGCTGCCTGGCACAGTCCGTATTCCGCCGAATACATCAGTTCGATGCCGATCGCCGGCACCGACGGCACCATGCGCAAACGCCTGAAGACCACTGCAATGCGCGGTGAAGCCCACGTCAAGACCGGCACCCTGAACACCGTGCGGGCGATCGCCGGTTTCAGTCGCGACGTCAACGGCAACACCTGGGCGGTGGTGGCGATCCTCAACGACAAGGCCCCGTTCGGCGCCTCGTCGGTGCTCGATCAGGTGCTGCTGGATCTGTACCGCCAACCGAAAACGCCGCAAACGGCGTCGGTGTTGTAACCGAATCTAGAAAGCTCCAGAGATCTACTGTGGGAGCGAGCTTGCTCGCGATGGCGGCATGACAGTCAGCATCAATGTTGAATGTAAAACCGCTATCGCGAGCAAGCTCGCTCCCACAGGGTCTGCGTACAACCCGGGTTAACTCATCTCCCCTTCTACCCGGTCCCTTCCTGCCTGCTTCGCCGCGTAAACCCCGGAATCCGCGCGCAACAGCAAGGCATCGGCGCCCTCCCCGACCCGCCAACTGGCAATCCCGAAACTGGCAGTGACCGTACCGACGCCTTCAATGGGTGAACTGCGCAGGCCTTGCCACAATTGCTGGGCCAACATATAGGCCTGTTCACCGCTGATATCCGGGCACAGCACCATGAACTCCTCACCGCCCAAGCGGCAGAACACATCAGTGCGACGCAGCCGGTGGCCTATCCGTTGGCACACGGCCTGCAACACCCGATCACCGATGGCATGACCATGCAGGTCATTGATGCGCTTGAAATGGTCGATATCGAGCATGATCACCGACAGATCCCCACCGCCACGCTCCACTCGGGCCATTTCGATGGTCAAGCGCTCCTGGAAATAACGCCGGTTGTGGATACCGGTCAGGGAATCGGTGACCGACAACGCGCGCAACTCTTCTTCCACCCGCTTCCTATCGGAAATGTCCGAGATGTAGCCGTGCCACAGCACACCGCCACCGGGCAGTTCCTCTGGCGTGGCCTCGCCACGCACCCAACGCAGACCCCGTTGTGGCAATTGCACGCGGTATTCCTCGCGCCAGGGGCTGAGGGTGTCGGCCGAGGCGCGGATCGAGGCACGGACACGGGTGCTGTCCTGGGGGTGAATCCGGGTGAAGATCGCTTCGGCATTGAGCAGCAGCACGTCAGGTTCCAGCTCGTAGATCTCGCGAATACCGTCGCTGGCGTATATCACGCTGAAACGCCCGTCGAACTCCATCTTGAATTGGTAGATGCCACCGGGCACGTGAGCGCTGAGTTTCTTCAACAACAGATCCCGCGCCGCGAGCGCCTCATGGACCCGCTTGCGCTCGGTGATATCGATGCACACCGCCAGGTGCCCGACCCACAGGCCTTGCTCGTCGAGCACTGGCGTGGCGAGCATGTTGACTATCAAATGGCTGCCATCGCCACGTACCAGCGTCCACTCCCGAGCTTCGTGGCTGCCCTGCGCATCGCCTTCGACCAGCATCGCCTGGCAGGTCGGCACCGGTTTACCATAGCGTGCGCTCAACTCTGCCGAGCGAGCGACCAGCTCCCGGGGCAGGTGCAGGCTCTCCAGGGTCATATGCCCCACCACCTCGGCACTGGTATAGCCAAGCATCTGCTCAGCACCGGCGTTGAAGGTGCTGATGACACCGCGCAGGTCGGTGGCGATGATCGCGACCTGGGTGGCGGCATTCAGCACACCACGCAACTGACCATGGGTGCCGCGCAGCTCCTGCTCTCGATCCCGTAGCTCCTGGGTGCGTTGCTCGACCATTTTCAACGCCCGCTGCCGCTGGCTGACCAACACATACAGCAAGGCACTGAGCATCACGCTGAGCATTCCACCCAACACCACCACACTGGTCACGGAGGAATGATTGGCCTTCACGAACGCATCGCTGGGCTGGATATCGACTTGATAGTCATGGTCGGCCATGCGCAACAGGCGCGTGGCCGACAGCTCGCTGATGGCCGGCGGGTTGGGTGATTCGAACAGCACCTCGTGCTGGTCATCGATCGACAAATCGAGGATACGCACCGAGAGATAGTCATGGCTGGCGTCCGGCAGTCCGTCCGCCAACAACTGGCGCATGCTGATCACGGCCATGACATAACCGTAGGGCTTCGTGGATTTTCGGTCCTGACTGCTGCGCTGCATGAGCGGCGCGACCAGCAGCACGCCGCGCGCATAAGCCGGTTCGATACTCACCAGATGCATCGGTTGTGATACGGCCATACCGCCACGCTGATCGGCCCGAGCGAGCGTGGCACGCCGCAATGGCTGGGCCAGCAAATCGTAACCGATGGGAGCGCCGAGTTTGCTTTGCGTCTGGCTGTACAGCACTGCCACGTACTCATCTCGTTCGCCGGCCAGTTGCAATTGGCCCTCGGCGTTAAGCTCTCTCAGGGTGAAGTTGTTCAAGCCCTCGTCTCGCACCCGACGCTCGAACGCCACCCGCTCGTCACGAGTGATCCGCTGGGCATAGGAATACGCCTGGGTTCGCAGCAGCAAAGGTTGGGTGTAGCCGTCGAATTCCGCTCGGGACACCGAATTGGAATTGGCGAAAAATCGGCGCAGGCCGTCGAGGCGCTGCTCCTGATCTTCGAAACGCTCTTCGATACGGCTATAACGTTCGCTGGCCAGCAGTTGGAAACGTTGCCGCAATTGATGGTGAAACAGATTCAGCGTCGACCATGCCAGCAACCCGGTGAGCACCCCGCCAACCAGCAATACCAGCAGCGCGACCAACCAGGCCGAGGCATCTTCGCTGATTATTCCCAGGATCTTGGGGCGCACGGCGTGCAACGACATAAAACGCAAACTCAAAACGCCAGGTGCGGAGAAGCCCTTTGGCCATGAACTGAGTTATAGCTATTAGCCACTAATTTGACCAGCACTGAACACCCCTGTAGGAGCAGCCGGTCGACGCTCGATTGCTCGCGATGGTCGATAACGATAACGCGTGCTTTCTGAATACACGCGGCGCTTTCGGGTTCATCGCGAGCAGGCTCGCTCCTACAGTGAATCAGCACAGCTATTCAACGAGCCGTAATTTTCCAGGCGCGATGGATCTTGGCGTTGCGGGCAAAATCCGGATCGATGGTTTGGGCGGTGATCTCCTCGACTGCATAACGCTCGCCGAGATTGGCTTCCAGTTCAAACTTGCGGAAGTTGTTGGAGAAATACAACACGCCGCCGGGCGCCAGTCGCGCCATGGCCAGGTCGATCAATTGCACCTGATCGCGCTGCACGTCGAAGACACCTTCCATGCGCTTGGAGTTGGAGAACGTCGGCGGGTCGATGAAGATCATGTCGTACTCGTCACGACTGGCTTCGAGCCACGCCATCACATCACCCTGCTCCAGACGGTTCTTGTCGGAAAAACCGTTCAACGACAGGTTGCGACGCGCCCAGTCCAGATAGGTTTTCGACAGGTCGACACTGGTGGTGCTGCGCGCGCCGCCCTTGGCCGCATGCACACTGGCCGTCGCGGTGTAGCAGAACAGATTGAGGAAGCGCTTGCCGGCCGCCTCTTTCTGGATACGCATGCGCATCGGCCGGTGGTCGAGGAACAGACCGGTGTCGAGGTAGTCGGTGAGGTTCACCAGCAGCTTCACGCCCCCCTCATTGACCTCGACGAACTTGCCCTGTGCCGCCTGGCGCTCGTACTGCTTGGTGCCGCTCTGGCGCTCGCGGCGCTTGACCACCACACGGCTCTTGTCGATGTTCAACGCCTGCGGGATGGCTGCCAGGGCATCGAACATACGGGCCGAAGCCTTTTCCGGATCGATTGATTTCGGCGCGACGTACTCCTGGACATGCACCCAATCGTGATACAGGTCGATGGCCATGGAGTATTCCGGCATGTCGGCATCGTACACGCGGTAGCAGTCGATGCCTTCACGCTTGACCCACTTGCCCAGGGCCTTGAGGTTCTTTTGCAGGCGGTTGGCGAACATCTGCCCGCCTTCGCTCAGGCGCGGCTGCTCGACCACTGGAGCCGGTGCCGGCACCGGTTTGATCGGGTTGCCGTTTTTGTTGAACTTGCGTTCCTGCGGTTCGTTCGGCGCCTGATCGTAGGCGGCTTGCTCGCGCTCGACCTGGCGCTGCTCCGGAGTACGACGCTCGCCGGTGACGAATTGATCCGGCAACACCTTGATCAGCAACAGCTTGCACGGCAAGGCGCCGTTCCAGAACGAATACTGCTTGTGGCTGCGGATGCCCATGCGCTTGCCCAGGTCCGGGGCGCCGGTGAACACCGCGGCTTCCCAGTTGAGGCAAGCCTGACGCAGGCGTTCGCCAAGGTTCTGGTAGAGGTAGAGCAGGCTCGCCTCGTCGCCCAGGCGCTCGCCGTATGGAGGGTTGCAGATCACCAGGCCTTTCTGGTTCTGGTCCGGACGCGGCTCGAAGGTCGCGACTTCGCCCTGGTAGATCTTGATCCACTCACTGAGGCCAGCACGTTCGACGTTGTTGCGGCCCGGTTGAATCAGGCGCGGGTCGGCTTCGTAACCGCGAATCCACAGCGGCGGCTTGGCCAGGCCGACTGCGGCGCGTTCGGTGGCTTCTTCGTGGAGTTTTTTCCACAGCGCCGGCACGTGACCGAGCCAGGCGGTGAAGCCCCACTGCTCGCGACGCAGGTTCGGCGCCATGTCGGCGGCGATCATGGCGGCTTCCACCAGGAACGTGCCGACACCGCACATCGGGTCGGCCAGAGCGCCGCCTTCGGCTGCAATACGGGGCCAGCCGGAACGGATCAGGATGGCGGCCGCGAGGTTTTCCTTGAGCGGCGCCGCGCCTTGCTGCAAGCGATAGCCGCGCTGGTGCAGGCTGTGACCGGACAGGTCAAGAGACAGAATGGCTTCGCCACGATCCAGGCGCAGGTGAATGCGCAGGTCCGGGTTGAGCTTGTCGATGGACGGACGGTCGCCTTGCGGGGTGCGCAGTTTGTCGACGATGGCGTCCTTGACCTTCAGCGCGCCGAAGTGGGTGTTGTCGATACCTGAGCCATGGCCGCTGAATTCGACGGCCAAGGTGCCGTCATTGAGCATGTGGTCTTGCCACTCGATGTCCAGCACGCCGTGGTACAGGTCTTCGGCGTCCTTCATTTGGAAACGCTTGAGTACCAGCAGCACGCGGTTGGCCAGGCGCGACCACAGGCACAGGCGATAAGCGGTTTCCATGGTGGCCATGCCGCGTACGGCAGAGGTGTGCTCCCGCGCTTCCTCAAGGCCAAGCCCGACGGCTTCCTCGATGAGCAGGCCTTCAAGGCCTTTTGGGCAAGTGAGGAAGAGTTCGAAACGATCGGACATGGGAATTCCAGAACCTTTAGCTAAGTGACCGGGCAACGCATTGCCGGTCCGGTTTTCAATCAGGCGCTTTTCTCGAAGAGCGCCCGCGTGGCACGAAGGTGTGCCGTTCCACCCCTGCTGCTCGGGTTAAATGAGCTTAGATGCAAGGACAGATAAAAAAGTTGATGCAACAAAATGTCATAAGTCGACCCTTCGTCGAATAGTGCTTCCCGGCAACGGGAGCCATTCTCACTAAAGGATTAAGCCCATCATCCAGCGCAGAGCCGATCATACCGGGGTTTGGCCAATAAATACGCTACAAACGCTTTGTTACTTATGGCGTTAGCACATGAACGGTTACGTCCTTATGACAAAACGATCATTCCCTCGATGTGACGCATTGGTTAGAACTCAATACAGGTTGGCGCCGCAATGACGCCAACACCTTGGCTCGTCACGCCGGCAACGAGCCCCCAACGGCAGAGTTTTTCTGCCAGACCTCAATAGAGGTCGACGCGATAAATACAGTCAACAAGTGAGGGCAACACCCTATGAGAAGACTTAAGCGTGATCCGTTGGAAAGAGCATTTTTGCGCGGATATCAATATGGCGTTGGTGGTAAATCCCGTGAGCTTTGCCCATTTACTCTACCGTCGGTACGTCAAGCCTGGATTAACGGCTGGCGAGAAGGACGCGGCGACAACTGGGACGGTATGACCGGCACTGCGGGAATCCACAGACTCAACGAACTTCACGCCGTCGGCTAATTACAGGGCACAACACTCCGACACGACAATCTGATTTGTACTGAATTAACCATGCACGTCCCATCCGGACGGCGGGCTCCGGCCCAGGGGCTCCTTTAAAGGGGCCCTTTTTATGCCTGCTCATTGACCCGGAACAATCCCCCTGTAGGAGCGAGCCTGCTCGCGATGAACCCGAGAACACCGCGTGTATCCAGAAAGTACGCGTTATCGTTATCGACCATCGCGAGCAGGCTCGCTCCTACAAGGGCTCAGCGCAGGGCTGCGATGGCGTCTACAGACTCACGAATCAGCGCCGGGCCTTTGTAGATGAAGCCCGAGTAGATCTGCACCAGGCTCGCGCCCGCGGTGATTTTCTCCGCTGCGTGCTTGCCTTCGGTAATACCGCCGGCAGCGATGATCGGCAGCCGACCACCCAGCTCCGATGCCAGCACCTTCACGGTGTGGGTGCTCTTGTCGCGAACCGGCGCTCCGGACAGACCACCGGCCTCTTCGCCGTGTTCCATGCCTTCGACGCCTACACGGCTCAGGGTGGTGTTAGTCGCAATGACCGCATCCATCCCGGTTTCGATCAGCGCTTGCGCAACTTGTGCGGTTTCTTCGTCGCTCATGTCCGGCGCGATCTTGATCGCCAGCGGTACATGTTTGCCATGACGCAATGCCAGTTCCGCACGGCGCTCGGCCAGATCGGCCAGCAGCTGCTTGAGCGAGTCACCGAATTGCAGGCTGCGCAGGCCCGGCGTGTTCGGCGAACTGACGTTGACCGTCACATAGCTGGCATGGGCGTAGACCTTGTCCAGGCAGATCAGGTAGTCGTCCACGGCACGCTCGACCGGCGTGTCGAAGTTCTTGCCGATGTTGATGCCCAGCACGCCCTTGTATTTGGCCGCCGCCACGCGGGCCAGCAGGTGATCGACGCCGAGGTTGTTGAACCCCATGCGATTGATGATCGCCTCGGCTTCCGGCAGACGGAACAGGCGTGGCTTCGGGTTGCCTGGTTGCGGACGCGGCGTGATGGTGCCGATTTCGACAAAGCCGAAACCCAGTTGGGCGAAACCATCGATGGCCGCGCCGTTCTTGTCCAGGCCGGCGGCCAGCCCCACCGGATTCGGGAAGTCCAGGCCCATGACATTCACCGGCATCTTCGCCGGGGCCTTGCACAGCAAGCCGTTGAGCCCAAGACGACCGCCCGCGCCGATCAGGTCCAGGGACAGATCGTGGGAGGTTTCCGGGGAGAGTTTGAACAACAGCTGACGGGCCAGGGTGTACATGGGCGGATTTGACTCGATTGGCGGCGAATTGAGGCGGCGATTATAGCCGGGCAACGGGGTGGCAAGCGAGGCGCGTGATCAAATCAACGGATAATGGCATATGCCTTGCACCACTCTGGGCACCAGCACCCATGCCAACGACCGAATGTGTGCAAAGACAATGGCGTCGTCCCCGGCCTGCTCATGCAAGAACTCGGGACGACGTTTTTTTTGCAAGGTGAACACGCGATGAACGAACCATCAGCCGGCCCTCTGGCCTG
The DNA here is from genome assembly GCF_058791055.1 of Pseudomonas sp. EU05-FHT14B02. Taxonomy (NCBI): domain Bacteria; kingdom Pseudomonadati; phylum Pseudomonadota; class Gammaproteobacteria; order Pseudomonadales; family Pseudomonadaceae; genus Pseudomonas; species Pseudomonas sp. EU05-FHT14B02. The sequence continues at coordinate 132,105 of NZ_JBYTDD010000007.1, forward strand.
GGTCAATGGCAGCGATGCCCCGGAAAAAACCGAAATCAATCTCGGCTTCATGGCTCTGAGCGACTGCGCCTCAGTGGTTGTCGCCGCCACCCAAGGCTTCGCCCAACCCCATGGATTGACCCTGAACCTCAAGCGTCAGTCGTCCTGGGCCAACCTGCGGGACAAACTGGTCAGCGGCGAACTCGATGCCGCCCACAGCCTCTACGGTCTGGTTTACGCCGTTCACCTGGGCATCGGTGGCGTGGCCGCGACCGACATGGCCGTGCTGATGGGCCTGAATCAGAACGGCCAGAGCATCAACCTGTCCCGTGGTTTGCAAGCGCTTGGAGTGACCAGTCCTGATGCACTGGAACGGCACGTGCACCAAACTCGCTCAAAATTCACCTTCGCTCAGACGTTTCCAACCGGCACCCACGCCATGTGGTTGTATTACTGGCTCGCCAGCCAGGGTATTCACCCGCTCCTGGATGTCGACAGCGTGGTGGTGCCGCCGCCGCAAATGGTCGCGCACCTGCGGGCCGGGCGTATCGACGGGTTCTGCGTCGGCGAACCCTGGTCCGCCAGCGCCGTGCAACAGGACCTCGGCTTCACCTTGGCCACGACCCAGACCATCTGGCCCGATCATCCGGAAAAGGTCCTGGGCTGCACCCGCGCCTTCGTCGAGCAATACCCCAACACTGCCCGCGCGTTGGTGATGGCGATTCTGGACGCCAGTCGCTTCATCGAAGAAAGCAGCGAAAATCGTCGCGGCACCGCGCAATTGCTCAGTGCAGCGCAATACCTCGATGCGCCGCTGGAATGCATCGAGCCGCGCCTGCTGGGCGACTATGTCGATGGTCTGGGCAATCGCTGGCAAGACCCACACGCCCTGCGCTTCCACGGTGAAGGCGAGGTCAATCTGCCGTACCTGTCCGATGGCATGTGGTTCATGACCCAGTTCCGTCGCTGGGGTTTGTTGCGCGACGACCCGGACTACCTCGCCGTGGCCCGTCAAGTCCAGCAACTAGACTTGTATCGTGAAGCGGCCAGCGCTGTAGGTGTCGCGGTACGGGGCAAGGAGATGCGCAGCAGTCAGTTGATCGACGGCAAGACCTGGGACGGCTCGGACCCGGCCGGTTATGCCCGCAGTTTCAAACTGCACGCCATGAGCGACAGCTCGCACCGATCCGCCAGCCGCTGACAGGAGACCATGAACATGCTGCGTATCCTGCTGATCAATGACACCGCTAAAAAAGTCGGGCGCCTGAAGGCCGCCCTGACCGAGGCCGGATTCGAAGTGATCGATGAATCCGGCCTGACCATCGACCTGCCCGAACGCGTCGAAACGGTGCGTCCGGATGTGATTCTGATCGATACCGAGTCACCGGGCCGCGATGTCATGGAACAAGTGGTGCTGGTGACTCGCGACCAGCCACGACCGATTGTGATGTTCACGGACGAACACGACCCCGATGTGATGCGACAGGCGATCAAGTCCGGTGTTAGCGCCTATATCGTCGAAGGCATTCACGCACAACGCCTGCAGCCGATTCTCGATGTGGCCATGGCACGCTTCGAAAGCGATCAGGCCTTGCGTGCCCAACTGCATGCCCGCGACCAGCAATTGGCCGAGCGCAAGCGCATTGAACTGGCCAAGGGACTGCTGATGAAAATGAAGGACTGCAACGAGGAAGAGGCCTACACACTGATGCGCCGCCAGGCGATGAGCCGCCAGCAGAAGCTGATTCAAGTGGCGGAGCAGATTATTGCCATGAGCGAGTTGCTCGGCTGAAGTTCTGTGGCGAATGTTCTATCGCCTTCGCGAGCAAACCCGCTCCCACAAGGGAGCTACGCCGAACACGAATCACCTGCGGGAGCGGGCTTGCTCGCGAATGGCGGTAACCCGGTTTCGGTTGTTGGCACAAATCTCGCTAAGTAATCACCACAGGTAACCAACGGCGGTTGCCCCACCTACGACAAAGACGTCGCTCACCTCATTTGCCCTTGGCGGATCGGGTAGCGGCGTTTTTTCGTTTTGGCCCCACAGCACGGGGCCGGTGGTGCGGCCGTATCGGCTCCCCACCTGCAAGCTCATGACTCCTTTCGAGACTCTTCACAGCTGAGGTGCGCAATGAATTCAAGCTTCTGGAAATCCGGCCATACACCCACATTGTTCGCAGCCTTCCTCTATTTCGACCTGAGCTTCATGGTCTGGTACCTGCTCGGTCCTTTGGCGGTACAGATCGCCGCCGACCTGCACCTGACAACGCAGCAACGGGGGCTGGTGGTCGCCACGCCGATTCTGGCCGGGGCGGTGTTGCGCTTTGTGATGGGGATGCTGGCTGATCGCCTGTCGCCCAAAACCGCCGGCCTGATCGGTCAGGTCATCGTGATCTGCGCGCTGTTCGGCGCCTGGAAACTCGGAATCCACAGCTACGAGCAGGCGTTGCTGCTGGGCCTGTTCCTCGGCATGGCCGGTGCTTCGTTCGCCGTCGCCCTGCCCCTGGCCTCGCAGTGGTATCCGCCGCAGCATCAAGGCAAGGCCATGGGCATCGCCGGCGCGGGGAACTCGGGCACGGTCCTCGCCGCATTGATCGCCCCGGTGCTGGCGGCGGCGGTTGGCTGGAGCAACGTGTTCGGTTTCGCCCTGATTCCGCTGATTCTGACCCTGATCGTCTTCGCCTGGCTGGCCCGCAATGCCCCCGAGCGGCCAAAAGCCAAATCCATGGCCGACTACTTCAAGGCCTTGGGCGATCGTGACAGCTGGTGGTTCATGTTTTTCTACAGCGTGACATTCGGCGGCTTCATCGGTCTGGCCAGTGCCCTGCCCGGTTATTTCAACGACCAGTACGGCTTGAGCCCGGTGACTGCTGGCTACTACACCGCAGCCTGCGTGTTCGGCGGCAGCCTGATGCGTCCCTTGGGTGGCGCGCTGGCTGACCGGTTCGGCGGCATTCGGACTCTGCTGGCCATGTACACAGTCGCAGCGATCTGCATTGCCGTGGTCGGCTTCAATCTGCCGAGTTCCTACGCCGCACTGGCACTTTTCGTCTGCACCATGCTCGGTCTGGGCGCAGGCAATGGCGCGGTATTCCAATTGGTGCCCCAGCGTTTTCGCCGGGAAATCGGCGTGATGACCGGCCTGATCGGCATGGCCGGCGGTATCGGTGGCTTTGCCCTCGCGGCCGGCATGGGCGCGATCAAGCAAAGCACCGGCAGCTATCAACTGGCACTGTGGTTGTTCGCCAGTCTCGGCATTCTGGCCTGGTTCGGTCTGCACGGCGTAAAACGCCGCTGGAGAACCACCTGGGGTTCGGCCGCCGTGACGGCAGCGCGAGTCTGACGCCCCGATGAGCCTGCAACTGAGTTTCGCCGAAGCCAGCGCCATCGGTCCTCGCGAGGAAAACCAGGATGCCCTGCGCCTGGTCACGCCGGCTCCGGCGCTGGCCGCGAGCAAGGGTTACCTGTTCGCGATTGCCGACGGTGTCAGTCAGTGCGCCGATGGCGGTCTGGCTGCTCGTTCGACGTTGCAGGCGCTGGCATTGGATTACTACGCCACGCCGGAAACCTGGAGCGTTGCACAGGCACTTGATCGTCTGTTGTTGGCGCAAAACCGCTGGTTGCAAGCCAATGGCGGCGGACAACCGCTACTGACCACCCTCAGTGCACTGGTCCTGCGTGGCCGGCGTTTTACCCTGGCCCATGTCGGCGATTGTCGGGTGTATCGCTGGCACGCCGATCGATTGCAGCGAATCAGCGAGGATCACGTCTGGGACCAGCCGGGCATGCAGCATGTGCTGAAACGGGCGCTGGGGCTCGATCAACACCTGGTGCTGGATTTTCTCGACGGTGAGTTGCGCCCCGATGAGAGCTTCGTCCTGCTCAGCGACGGCGTCTGGGCCGTCCTGGGCGATACCGCCATTGCCGCGATCCTGCGCGATCAACCGGACTTGCACAGTGCTGCGAACACCCTGGTCAATGCTGCGCACTTGGCGGGCAGCCAGGACAACGCCAGCGCCCTGCTGGTGCGGGTCGATGCCCTCGGCGAAGCGAGCATTGGCGATGCGTTGATGCACTTACAGCAATGGCCACTGCCGCCTGCCCTGAAACCGGGTCAGGCGTTCGAGGGCTGGCAGGTCGAGGGGATCGTCGCACAGAGCCAGCAATCGCTGCTTTATCGCGTTCGCGACAGCCAGCAACAACCCTGGCTGTTGAAAACCCTGCCCGGTCGCCTGCACGACGATCACCAGGCCGGGCAAGCGTTACTGTCGGAAGAATGGTTTCTCAAACGCGTGGCCGGTCGACATTTTCCTGAAGTCCACTCCGCCAGTCAGCGTCAGCATTTGTACTACGTGATGCGTGAATATTCGGGCGCTACCCTGGCCCAACGACATGAGCAAGGCGGACCGCTGCCGCTGCCCCAGTGGCAAGACATCGCCGAACGCTTGCTGCGAGCGGTCGGCCTGTTGCATCGACGACAGATCCTGCATCGCGATATCAAACCGGAAAACCTGCTGCTGGGGGACGATGGTGAGTTGCGCCTGCTGGATTTCGGCCTCGCCTACTGCCCCGGGCTTTCGCAAGATCTGCCCTGGGCGCTGCCGGGTACACCCAGTTACATCGCACCCGAAGCCTTTCGCGGCGAAGTACCAACGCCACAGCAGGACTTGTACGCCGTCGGAGTAACCCTGTATTTCCTGCTCACCGGGCATTACCCCTATGGCGAAATCGAAGCCTTCCAGCGCCCGAGGTTTGGCCTCCCGGTCAATGCCAGCCGCTACCGGCCCGACCTGCCGGACTGGATCGCCCATAGCCTGGAGCGCGCCGTGGCGGCGGCCCCCGACCAGCGTTTCGAAACAGCGGAAGAATGGCTGCTGCTGATCGAACAGGGCGAGCGCCACAGCTTGAGCGTGCGCCCCAGGCCCTTGCTGGAGCGCGAACCGCTGAAAGTCTGGCGAACATTGGCGCTGATATCGTTGCTGCTCAATCTGGTGCTGCTGATGGTTGCGCTCCATTAGCGGGCAAAGCGCCTTGAATCGGTGCACTCCCTCACGGTTCTGCCCTTGTGAACGGGGAAAATGCCAACAAACACGGGATATGAGCGACTTGGCATAACCACTGCATTACCTCCTTCAACAGACATACAGCGCAGGCTTCAACGACGAAGGTTGCACTTCCCGAGAGAACGGGACCAGGACAAAGGCGTCCTCGCTAGGCAACTAGCGGGACGCCTTTTTTTGTTTGCGCAAAATTTGTCGAGCACGGCCTGACCCTGATGAGGCAGGCCCGAGCTCCCCGGAGAACCTGATGAAAAAACTAAAACTGGTGATGATCGGTAACGGCATGGCCGGGGTCCGGACCCTGGAAGAGCTGCTCAAACTGAGCACGGAGCTGTACGACATCACGGTCTTCGGTGCCGAACCGCACACCAACTACAACCGCATCCTTCTGTCGCCGGTGCTGGCGGGCGAACAGACCTTCGAAGAAATCGTGCTCAACGACCTGGACTGGTACCTGGAAAACAACATCAAGCTGCTGCTCAACCGCAAGGTGGTGGAGATCGACCGGGTCAAGCGCCGGGTCATTGCCGAAGACGGCAGCGAAGCCGAATACGATCGCCTGCTGATCGCCACCGGCTCGACGCCTTTCATCCTGCCCATTCCCGGCAACACCCTTGACGGCGTGATTGGCTACCGCGACATCGCCGACACCCAGGCCATGATCGACACCGCGAAAACCCACCGGCACGCCGTGGTGATCGGCGGCGGCCTGCTCGGCCTGGAGGCCGCCAACGGCCTGATGCTGCGGGGCATGCACGTCACCGTGGTGCATATCGGCGAGTGGTTGCTGGAGCGGCAACTGGACAAGACCAGCGGCCAGTTGCTGCAAACCGCGCTGGAATCTCGCGGCCTGCACTTTCGCCTGTGCGAGCAGACCCAGGCCTTGCACGACGCTGGCAACGGCCGGGTCGGTTCGGTGCAATTCAAGAACGGCGACATCATTCCCGCTGACCTGGTAGTGATGGCCGCCGGCATTCGCCCCAATACCGAACTGGCGGAGAAATCCGGCATTCCGTGCAGCCGCGGGATTCTGGTCAACGACACAATGCAAACCTACGACCCACGGATCTATGCCATCGGCGAGTGTGCCAGCCACCGCGGTATCGCCTATGGTTTGGTGGCGCCGCTGTTCGAACAGGCCAAAGTCTGCGCCAACCACCTGGCCCAACTGGGTTTTGCCACCTACAAGGGTTCAGTGACCTCGACCAAATTGAAGGTTACCGGTATCGACCTGTTTTCCGCCGGCGACTTCATGGGCGGTGAAGGCACCGAGACCATCACCCTCTCGGACCCGATTGGCGGCGTCTACAAAAAACTGGTGATCAAGGATGACGTGCTGGTGGGCGCCTGCCTGTATGGCGATACGGCGGATGGCGGCTGGTATTTCCGGCAGATCCGTGAAAACCATGCCATCAGTGAGATTCGCGATCACTTGATGTTCGGTGAAAATGCGCTTGGCGACGTAGGACATCAAGGCCAGGACAAAGCCATGAGCATGGCCGACAACGCCGAAGTCTGCGGCTGCAACGGTGTGTGCAAAGGCACCATCGTCAAGGCGATCCAGGAGCACGGGCTGTTCAGTGTCGACGAAGTCAAGAAACACACCAAGGCTGCCAGCTCCTGCGGCTCGTGCGCGGGTTTGGTGGAGCAGATCCTGATCAACACCGTGGGCGGCGCCGCCGACGTCAAGCCGAAAAGCGAAAAGGCCATCTGCGGCTGCAGCGATCTCAACCACGGGCAGATCCGCCAGGCCATCCGCGAGCAGCACCTGCTGACCATCGCCGGCACCATGAGCTACCTGAACTGGCACACACCCAACGGCTGCGCCACCTGCCGCCCGGCGCTCAACTACTACCTGATTTCCACCTGGCCTGGGGAAGCCAAGGACGATCCGCAATCGCGCCTGATCAATGAACGCGCACACGCCAATATTCAGAAAGACGGCACCTACTCTGTAGTCCCGCGGATGTGGGGCGGTGTGACCAACCCTTCAGAGCTGCGGCGCATTGCCGACGTCGCCGACAAGTACAACGTACCAATGGTCAAGGTCACCGGTGGCCAGCGCATCGACTTGCTGGGCATCCGCAAGCAAGACCTGCCCGGGGTGTGGAAAGACCTGGACATGCCATCCGGCCACGCCTACGGCAAATCCATCCGCACAGTGAAAACCTGCGTCGGCAGCGAGTTCTGCCGCTTTGGCACACAGAACTCCACACAGTTGGGCATTGAACTGGAACATGACCTGTTCAACATGTGGTCGCCACACAAAGTGAAGCTGGCTGTCTCCGGTTGCCCGCGCAACTGCTCGGAAGCCGGTATCAAGGATGTGGGAATTATCGGTGTGGACTCCGGCTGGGAGATGTACATCGGTGGCAACGGCGGGATCAAGACCGAAGTCGCGGAATTCTTCGTCAAACTGAAAACCGCCGAAGAAGTGCGCGAATACAACGGTGCATTCCTGCAGCTCTATCGCGAAGAAGCCTTCTACCTCGAACGCACCGTGCACTACCTGCAACGGGTCGGCATGGAACACATCAAGAAAGCCGTGCTGGAAGATCCGGAGCGTCGCAAGGCGCTCAACGATCGTCTGCAATTCTCCCTGTCGTTCGAACAGGACCCGTGGAAAGAGCGCCTCGAGCAGCCTCAGCTGAAAAAAGAATTCGACGTCATCCCCGTGAAAAACCTGGAGGTGCTGGCATGAACTGGCTGGATATCTGTGCACTGGAAGAGATCAATGCCCTGGGCTCGCGGATCATCGCCGGGCCAAAGGGAGACATCGCGATTTTCCGTACCAGCGACGACGAAGTGTTCGCCCTCGACGACCGCTGCCCGCACAAGGGCGGCCCGTTGTCCCAAGGTCTGGTCTACGGCAAGCGTGTGGCCTGCCCGCTGCACAACTGGCAGATCGACCTGGAAAGCGGCGAAGCCCTGGCCCCGGACATCGGCTGTGCCCATCACCATCTCGCCCGGGTGGAAAATGGGCGGGTGATGCTGGCACTGCGGGATGCAGGCTGATGGACCGCCAGATCACTGCGTCCACCTGCTGTTACTGCGGGGTCGGCTGCGGGGTGCTGATCGAGCACGACGGTTCACGCATCCTCGGCGTCAGCGGCGACCCGGTGCACCCGGCCAATTTCGGCAAACTGTGCAGCAAGGGTTCGACCCTGCACCTGACCGGTGACTTGACGGCGCGGGCGTTGTACCCCGAACTGCGCCTCGGTAAAAGCCTGGCCCGCCACCGCACCGATTGGGATACCGCCCTCGATCACGCCACCAGCATGTTTGCCGCGACCATTGCCGAACATGGCCCGGACAGCGTGGCGTTCTACATTTCCGGGCAACTGTTGACCGAGGACTACTACGCCTTCAACAAGCTGGCGCGAGCCCTGGTAGGCACCAACAACATCGACAGCAATTCGCGCCTGTGCATGTCCTCGGCGGTGGTCGGCTACAAGCGCAGCCTGGGTGCAGACGCCCCGCCCTGCAGCTACGAAGACCTGGAACTGAGCGATTGCGTGATGATCGTCGGCAGCAACATGGCCTACGCCCACCCGGTGCTGTTTCGCCGCCTGGAAGCAGCCAAATCCCGCCGGCCGCAGATGAAGGTCATCGTCATTGACCCACGTCGCACAGATACCTGCGATCTGGCTGATCTGCACCTGGCGATCTTGCCGGGCACCGATGTCGCCTTGTTCCATGGGATTTTACATCTGCTGCTGTGGGAAGACTGGATAGATCGTGACTTCATCAGGGACCACACCGAAGGCCTGGCCGAGCTGAAAAACCTGGTGCGTGACTACACGCCGCAAATGGTTTCACAGCTCTGCGGTATCAGCCTCGGGCAATTGCAGCAATGTGCCGAGTGGATCGGCACATCACCGAGCTTTCTGTCGCTGTGGTGCATGGGGCTTAACCAATCCACCGCCGGCAGCGCGAAAAACAGTGCATTGATCAATCTGCACCTGGCCACCGGGCAGATCGGTCGTCCCGGCGCCGGACCTTTCTCCCTCACCGGTCAGCCAAACGCCATGGGCGGACGGGAAACCGGCAGTTTGTCCAACCTGCTGCCCGGTCACCGTGACGCTGCCAATGCACAACACCGTGCGCAAGTGGCGTCCTACTGGGGCGTCGAGCAACTACCGGAAAGCCCCGGGCTCTCTGCGATCGAATTGTTCGAGCAAGTGCGTAACGGCAAGATCAAGGCGTTGTGGATCGCCTGCACCAACCCCGCGCAATCCATGCCGGACCAGGCGGCCGTGCGCGCAGCTCTGCAAGCCTGCCCGTTCGTGGTGTTGCAGGAAGCCTTCAGCACCACTGAAACCGCGAAGTTCGCCGACCTTCTGCTGCCCGCCGCCAGTTGGGGGGAAAAGGAAGGTAGCGTGACCAACTCAGAGCGGCGCATTTCCCACGTACGCCAGGCAATTGTCGCACCGGGTGAGGCGCGGCCGGACTGGGCAATCACCGTAGATTTCGCACAACGCCTGGAAAAACACCTGCGTCCCGGCCAAGCCAGCCTGTTTGAATTTGATAATCCCGCTCAGGTCTTTGACGAATATAAACAACTGACTCAAGGTCGCGACCTGGATCTGTCCGGTATCAGCCATGCACTGATCGATCGTCTCGGCCCGCAACAGTGGCCCTTCCCTGCGGGTGCCGTTGAAGGCACGGCCCGGCTGTACGTCGACGGAGTATTTGCCACTGCCAATGGGCGCGCGCAGTTCGTTGCCGATCCATACCGTGCCGCCAAAGAGCAACGCGATGCACGCTTTCCGCTGACCCTGATCACCGGTCGCCTGCGCGATCAATGGCACGGCATGAGCCGCACCGGCACCGCTGCGCAGCTGTTCGGTCATGTCAGCGAAGCGGAGTTGAGCCTGCACCCGGACGAACTGCGCCGCCATCGCCTGCAGCCGGGGGATCTGGTCAGCCTGAAAAGCAGGCGCGGTGCAATCGTCGTCGCGGTTGCCAGCGATGACAGCGTGCGTCCGGGCCAGGCCTTTTTGCCGATGCATTGGGGCGACCGTTTTCTCAAGGGCGGGGTGAACAGCCTCACCCTGCCCGCATTCGATCCTTTGTCGAAACAGCCCGAACTTAAACACAGCGGCGTTCGCCTGGATCCGGTGGATTTGCCCTGGAAACTATTCGCACTGATCGAGGGCGATGTTCAACGGCATTTTGAGACGCTACGACCGCTCTGCGAGGCGTTTTCCTACGTCAGTCTCAGTCTGGTTGGCCGTGAGCGCCCTGCCCTGCTTGTACGGGCTGCCAATACTTCAGCACCTTCGGCAGAGTTGCTAAGCGAAATCGATAAAACCCTGGCGCTCGATGACGGCCCGGTACTGGCTTACGACGACCCTCGACGGGCCATAGGCAAGCGCGTGCGGATCGAAAATGGTCGGATCACTGCCATTCGACTGGCCGGTGAGACCCTTGCCCAGCACTGGCTACAGGGGCTGTGGCTCGAAGGTCGCGCGGACCAGCAACTGCGGCGCTGGCTGCTTGCGCCGCTGAGCGCACCACCGGGCAATCTCGACACACCCTTCAACTCGAACAAGATCCTGTGCAATTGCAAGAACGTCGGCCAGAACGCGATCTGCGCCGGCATCAGCCGTGGCCTGGACTTGCAGGGGCTCAAGCAAGAACTGGGTTGCGGCACTCAATGCGGGTCCTGCGTTCCGGAAATCAAACGCCTGCTGGCTGCTACGGCGCAGCCAGTCACCGTCTTCTCGTGAGGAAAACACTATGAGTGCAAAAGTCTGGCTGGTAGGTGCGGGCCCGGGTGATCCGGAGTTGCTCACGTTGAAGGCGGTACGTGCCTTGCGCGAGGCAGATGTGGTGCTGATCGATGACCTGGTCAATGTCGCGGTACTCGAGCATTGCCCTGGGGCGCGGATCATTCCGGTGGGCAAGCGTGGCGGCTGCCGCTCTACCCCGCAAGCGTTCATCCATCGCCTGATGCTTCGTTATGCCCGTCAGGGTAAATGCGTAGCGCGACTCAAGGGCGGCGATCCATGCATTTTCGGACGCGGTGGTGAAGAGGCGCAGTGGCTGCGTGAGCGTGGGGTCGAAGCCGAGTTGGTCAACGGCATCACTGCCGGACTGGCAGGGGCAACGCAATGCGATATTCCGCTGACTTTGCGCGGTGTAGCCCGTGGTGTCACGCTGGTCACTGCACACACCCAGGACGACAGCCAATTGAACTGGCAGGCATTGGCCCAAGGTGGAACGACGTTGGTGATTTACATGGGAGTGGCCAAGCTCGGTGAAATCCGTGAGCAGCTATTGGCCGGCGGCATGGCGACGGATACGCCCGTGGCCATGATTGAAAATGCCTCTTTGCCCCATCAACGGGAATGTCGGAGCACTCTCACAGACATGGATGAAGCGGCCTACAGATTCCAACTGAAAAGCCCTGCCATAATGGTGATCGGTGCAGTGGCAGCCTGTGCAACTCAATCGCTGTGGGAGCGTGAATTGCCTGTGATGGCGGCAGATCAGTCAGCGTAGTTTCAGCTGTTTCACCAAATTGCAGACAAAGAAAAGCCCGGCCTGAGCCGGGCTTTTCAGAGCTGCGAGCTAATTACTTAGCTTGAGCTTCAACCTGCGCTTCTACGCGACGGTTAACTGCACGACCAGCGTCAGTTTTGTTGTCAGCAACTGGGCGGGATTCGCCGTAGCCAACAGACTGAACGCGGGACGATTCAACACCGTACTGGTTGGTCAGAACTTGTTTAACGGCGTTTGCACGACGCTCGGACAGTTTCTGGTTGTAAGCGTCAGGACCGACGGAGTCAGTGTGACCTTCAACAGTAGTGGTGGTGGATGGATACTGCTTCATGAAGTCAGCCAGGTTCTTGATGTCGCCGTAGCTGTTTGGCTTGACTACCGACTTGTCGAAGTCGAACTTCACGTCCAGCTCAACACGAACAACTTCAGCAACTGCCGGGCAGCCGTCAGCGTCAACAGTTACGTTGGCTGGGGTGTCTGGGCACTTGTCAACGTTGTCGCAAACGCCATCGTTGTCGCTGTCAGAGCAAACTTCCGGAGCTGGAACTGGAGCAGCAGCTGGCTTGCTGCCGCCGCCGAAGTTCACACCGATACCGACGCTAGGAGCCCACTCGGTGTTGCCCTGGTCGATGTTGTACTGAGCTTCAACGCCAGCACGGGCGTAGAAGTTGTCAGTGAAGTACAGCTTGGCACCGCCGCCAACGTTGGCGAAGGTGGAACGGTTACGACCGTTCGAGCCGTTCTGGTCGATGCTCTGGTCGGAGAAACCGCCCGAGACGTAAGGACGCAGCATGTCGCCTGGGTTGTTGAAGTGGTACAGAGCGTCCAGAGCGGTGTTCGCGCCCTTAACGTTCTTGCCGTCGTTTGCACGGGCGTTGTGCACTTCGTCGTAGGCCAGACGCAGTTCTACGTCGTCTGTCAGGAAGTAACCGATCGAACCACCCGGCAGGATGCCGTCGTTCTTGAAGTTACGGTCGCTATCGAAATATTGCTTCTTTGCGTAGCCTTCGATTTCAACTGCGCCTTGGCCCTGTGCCAGAGCGCCGATGGAAGTGGCGGCAATAAGAGAACCAATGGCCAAGCCCAAGGTGTTTTTCAGTTTCATCCGTTAAATCCCCATCTGGTGATTGTGAAGCAGTCCCGCAAACCGGGGGACAACTCGGCGGCAAGTCTAACAGAACTTGCCTACACGTAAGAGATATTTGCGCTGAACTAAGTTTCAGCAATGCCTGCAAATTTCTCACGCAATTTATCTAGAGCGCGTTTGTACCGCATTTTTGTTGCGCTCAAGCCCATATGCATGATGTCTGCGATTTCCTGAAACTCCAGTTCTGCGACAAATCGTAGCACCAGAATTTCACGGTCAATCGGATTCACATACACCAACCAGCGATCAAGTCCGCCTTTTTCCTCAGGTTTCGGCGTCTTTTCTTCGGACGCTTCCTCGAGGGGGTCAAGACTCAATGCGTCCATCAAGCGACGCTTTCGCCGTTCCTTTCGATACTGTGTGATGCACTCGTTGTACGTGATGCTATATAGCCACGTCTTGAACTTCGATTTACCTTCGAAGTTCTTCAGGCCATACAGCACCTTCAACATGACCTCCTGACAGACATCGTCTGCGTCGCGATCGTTCCCTAGATATCGTGCGCACACGTTAAATAATGTTCGCTGGTAACGCCGCATCAGTTCTTCATAGGCGCGTGTTACGTGAAACAGCTCGGTATGCGAGCGCGCGACCAACTCCTCATCAGAGAGCTCGCGGGGGTCGTAGCGCATGGATAACGATTGGGCTTTATTCAAAACAAGTCGGGCCGACAGTCAGGTCAATGTCCGCCGCAGCCAGCGTGAGCAGGCATTTTGCGGCGGCATACATTAGCAGGGTTTGCCGGGTTAGCGGCTACTCACATGCTGCTCAAGGAGGATCCGATTGGAAAGAGAGACTAGCTCACCCTCATCGGTCAGCAATGTGGTTTTAACCGTGCCGATCTCTTCGATCTGGCCTTCGACCTCGCCAACACGCACTTGTTGCCCAACCTGGTACAGCTCACGCACGTAGATTCCCGCAAGAATCTGGCCGGCAATTTCCCGGCTTCCCAACCCCATGGCCAGCGCTACTGCCAGACCAACGGTTATCAACACAATCACGATCACATGATTCAGCAGGTCAGTCTTGACCTCCAGCTGGCTGATCGCAACAGAAATACTGATGATGATCACCAAGCCTTGGGCAATCCGTCCAAGCCCTGAAGCATAGTCCAGCCCCACGCCTTCTGCCGCTCCGCGCACCAGCCCGTTGGCCAGTTGCGCCAGCAAGACACCGACCAGCAACACCAGCGCCGCACCGAACACTTTCGGCAAATACAACGCAAGCATGTCCAGCGTAGCTGAAACTCGCTCAAGGCCAAGGGATTCTGCGGCAGAAACCAGAAAAATCAGCAGAACGAACCAATAGACGATTTTGCCGATCAGCGTCGAAATAGGAACTTGCAACCCTGCACGGGACAGCAATTTGGTCAGGCCGGTGCCACCCATCAAGCGATCAAGGCCCAGTTTGGCGAGCAACTTCGAGAGCAAGGTGTCCAGCAGTTTGGCCACAACAAAACCCAACAGCAGCACAACCAGTGCGCCGAACAGGTTCGGAATGAAGTTCGCAACCTTGGTCCACAACGCAGTCATTGCAGTGACGAGGCTCTGAGTCCAGAGATCAAGTTCCATATTCAATCAGCCTTATCAGCAGTGCGAGCAGTAGGTTTACGAAGACGGGATACCGGCGCGACATGGGCCGATCCATTATTCAGGGCGATCATCAGTGCGGGCAACCAGCGCCCCAGCAGGCTGAACAGATCACCTGCGCCGACCTGGCGGTTGGCGGTTTTCAGCACACGCCCCAAGCACGCATCGTCGTCCCGGGTGGACGGTGAGGCATTGAGCATGTCGCGTAAAGACTGTTCAAACGGATCGTGCATACGCACCTCTCGTGATGTCTGTGGGAGACGCGGTCAGTTTTGGTCGGGTCACATGGTTTCCCTCAGACCCAGCGCAAGCGTCGGAACAACCACCACTGCCCCAGCGCCACCGAGACCATCATCAGGCAAGCGATCAGAAAGCCGTAAGGGCTGGCAGAGAATGGAATTCCACCGACGTTGATCCCCAAAAGCCCGGCCAGAAAACTCATCGGCAAAAAGATCCCGGTGATGATCCCGAATCGATACATCGTGCGGTTCATGCGCACGCTTAATCGACGGTCCTCAGCCTCAAGGACCAGTCCCACCCGCTCCCGGGTCAATTCGAGCTCTTCGAGGTAGCGGGTCAGGCTGTTGTTCAATTCGTTCCAGTAATCACCGTCATCCTCGACGAACCAGGGCAACTTGATTCGCGTCAACTGCCCGAAAATGTCCCGCTGCGGAGCCAGAAAGCGCTTCAACGCAGCGGCCCGGCGACGAATCTGCAGAACCGCCCCGTGCTCAGGAGTATACCGTTCGTCGGCATCCAGCTTTTCTTCTTCCTCATCGACCACTTCCGAGAGGCAGCTGACCAGATCCTGCACCTTGTTGGTGAGGTACTGCGCCATGCAAAGGATGAGTTCGGAGGCAGTTTTCGGCCCCTTGCCCTCGGACAGTTGCACCAGCAACTCGTCAGTGGCACGCAACGGACGCAAACGCAGGGAAATGACACGCTGGGCAGAGCCGAAAATCCGCACCGACACCATGTCTTCCGGTTCGGCGCCAGGGTTCAGATTGACCCCGCGCAAAAATAGCAGCAGTTCGCTGTCCGAAAGCTGCAAAAGTCGCGGACGGGTGTTTTCTTCAAGTAACAGGTCACAGCTGAATTCGCTCAGACCGCTGGATTTGCGCAACCAAGTCCGGGTTTGTGGATGACTGCGATCCCAGTGCAGCCACAGGCTTTCATGGGCCTGCAGCTGCAAGTCATCGAGTTCAGTCCGGGCAATCGAACGCGCGCTGCCTTTACCGTCCAGCACCAGGGCATGCACCAGCCCCCATTGCGCGTTTTCTTCCTCGAACATCCGCACTCCTTTGGTCAACCGGCGCTTTATTCAGGCATTTTCAGCGGGCTGGGCGAGATGATCACGCCGTTGTTGTCCGCATAAATGTATTCGCCTGGACGGAACGTCACGCCGGCAAACGTCACCACAACGTTGAGATCGCCGAGCCCGCGCCTGTCGGATTTCCTCGGGTGGCTGGCGAGGGCCTGAACGCCCAGATCGGTCTGCGCGATGATATCGACGTCGCGGATGCAACCGTAGATTACCAGCCCTTCCCAACCGTTTTTCGCGGCTTTCTCGGCCAGCATGTCACCGAGCAACGCATGGCGCAGGGAACCGCCACCGTCTACCACCAGCACTTTGCCATTCCCCTTGAGCTCGACCTGCTCCTTGACCCGCGAGTTGTCTTCAAAGCATTTGATGGTCACGATTTCGCCGCCGAAGGAATCACGGCCGCCGAAATTGCTGAACATCGGTTCCAGCACCTGCACCAGCTCCGGATAGGCGTCGCACAGGTCAGGCGTGATGTAATGGTTCATCGAGAAACTCCTGTAAGAGGAAGACAATCGAGGATGTCGGAAAGTGACCAGAACAGCTCAATGCGTCATATCTTAGCCGCAAGCCGACCGGAGCGAAATGCCCTTCTTAGAGCGTCAGGCTCGGACTGCCGCGACCAAATCCTGTTGCGCTCCTGGCAAAGGTGTCTGCTGATCGGCCAACCAGCGAGTCACCAAAGGCCAGACTTCAGCCTGGGCTGCCTTGCTGACGAGCATTTCCACGTGACCGAAATTGTCGCCGAAACCCTGCTCGCGCCCCAGGTTGATGAATTGCT
Source organism: Pseudomonas sp. EU05-FHT14B02 (assembly GCF_058791055.1). NCBI lineage: Bacteria > Pseudomonadati > Pseudomonadota > Gammaproteobacteria > Pseudomonadales > Pseudomonadaceae > Pseudomonas > Pseudomonas sp. EU05-FHT14B02. Next base: position 148,489 of record NZ_JBYTDD010000007.1, read on the forward strand.
TGTGCTCGGAACCGAACTGCTCGAACAGCTTGCGACACGCCCACGCAGGATCCTGATGATCACCCGCAGCGCTCACGGCAAGCACTGGCAACTTGACCTCAGCCAAACCCGCCCACCAGTTTTTATCGGCATCGCCAAAGCGCCCGAACAGACCGTACCAGCGCATGCCTTCCAGGGCCAGGCCGATGGGCTCGTCCTCCGGACCGCGCTTGAGCCTTGAGCCGGACAACTGGGCAAAACGCTTGAGAATGAAGCGACCGCTCCACTCCACCGGCGGAATCTTCAATGGCCAGTAGGTTCGACTGACTTGTGTACCGAAAAACGCCGCCGAGGCCACGACCGGCTCACCGATGTACTCGCCACCCAACGCTGCGGCCAGTGTAATACCGCCCAGTGAGTGACCGATCCAGTGTGGCACCTGCCCACTCTGTTCGCGCACGAATGCGCCAATGGCCGGCAGGTCATAGCGTGCGTAGTCGGCAACACGGTTCTTGCGGTAGTCGTGATTACGCTGGGACAGGCCGTGACCGCGCATTTCCGGAATCCAGACATCGAACCCCAGACGGGCCAGATAAGCGCCCAGCCCCAGGCCTTTGGGAGAAAACCAGAACCGGCGATTGGAAAAGCTGCCGTGCAGCAGGATCACCGGCACGCCACGGGAGGACGACTCATCGGCCATGCCAAGGCGTGTCACAGCCAATTCGACGGTGAAGTCGGGACTGTTACCGGGTTTCAAACGATACACATCTTCGCTCAGATCACCGCGCCGTTCGGCACTGATCAGGGCGACAGGAAATAGGTTGCTGCTGCTTTGCATAATCTCTTGCACAAAAAAGGGCGGCATCCAGATGGAGCCCGCCCTGCTTGAATCTCATAAAGACCGCTCCCTGTAGGAGCGAGCTTGCTCGCGATGGACGTCAACGATAACGCGTTCATCCTGGATAAACGCGGTGTCCTGAGTTTTTTCGCGAGCAAGCTCGCTCCTACAGAGAGAGCGGCCCGTTTACACCGGATCAGGCCGAAGCTTGACCTTCCGCCAGGAAGAACCAGGTTTCCAGTACGGAGTCAGGGTTCAACGAAACGCTTTCAATGCCCTGCTCCATCAGCCACTTGGCCAGGTCCGGGTGGTCCGAAGGACCCTGACCGCAGATACCGATGTATTTGCCGGCCTTGTTGCACGCGGCAATCGCATTGGCCAGCAGCTTCTTGACCGCCGGATTACGCTCGTCGAACAGGTGGGCGATGATGCCGGAGTCACGGTCCAGGCCCAGGGTCAGCTGGGTCAGGTCGTTGGAGCCGATGGAGAAACCGTCGAAGAACTCGAGGAACTCTTCAGCCAGGATGGCGTTGGACGGCAGTTCGCACATCATGATCACGCGCAGGCCGTTCTGGCCACGAGCCAGACCATTTTCCGCCAGCAGATCCACCACCTGGCTCGCTTCGCCCAGGGTACGGACGAACGGCACCATGATTTCGACGTTGGTCAGGCCCATCTCGTTGCGCACGCGCTTGAGGGCGCGGCATTCGAGCTCGAAGCAGTCGCGGAACGATTCGCTGATGTAACGCGAGGCACCGCGGAAGCCCAACATCGGGTTCTCTTCTTCCGGCTCGTACAGCTTGCCGCCGATCAGGTTGGCGTATTCGTTGGACTTGAAGTCCGACAGACGCACGATGACCTTTTTCGGCCAGAACGCCGCCGCCAGGGTGCTGATGCCTTCGACCAGTTTCTCGACGTAGAAACCCACCGGATCGTTGTAGCCGGCGATGCGCTTGTCGACGCTTTCCTTGATGTCCAGCGGCAGGCCGTCGTAGTTCAGCAGTGCCTTGGGGTGCACGCCGATCATACGGTTGATGATGAACTCCAGGCGGGCCAGGCCCACACCGGCGTTCGGCAACTGCGCGAAGTCGAAAGCGCGGTCCGGGTTACCGACGTTCATCATGATCTTGAACGGCAGCTCCGGCATGGCGTCCACGGAGTTCTTCTTGATGTCGAAGCCCAGTTCGCCTTCGAAGATGAAGCCGGTGTCGCCTTCAGCGCAGGAAACGGTCACGCCCTGACCATCTTTCAACAGCTGGGTGGCGTTGCCGCAACCTACTACCGCTGGAATACCCAGCTCACGGGCGATGATCGCCGCGTGGCAGGTACGACCGCCACGGTTGGTGACGATCGCGCTGGCGCGCTTCATGACCGGTTCCCAGTCCGGGTCGGTCATGTCGGACACCAGTACGTCGCCTGGCTGGACCTTGTCCATCTCGGACACGTCCTTGATGATGCGGACCTTGCCGGCGCCGATGCGCTGGCCGATGGCGCGACCTTCCACCAGCACGGTGCCGGTTTCTTTCAACAGGTAACGTTCCATGACGTTGGCCTGGGTGCGGCTCTTCACGGTTTCCGGACGGGCCTGCACGATGTACAGCTTGCCGTCGTCACCGTCCTTGGCCCACTCGATGTCCATCGGGCACTGGTAGTGCTTCTCGATGATCATCGCCTGCTTGGCCAGTTCGCTGACTTCCGCGTCGGTCAGGCAGAAACGTGCGCGCTCAGCCTTGTCCACGTCGACGGTCTTGACCGAACGACCGGCCTTGGCCTCGTCGCCGTAGATCATCTTGATGGCCTTGCTGCCCAGGTTGCGGCGCAGGATCGCCGGGCGACCCGCGGCCAGCGTGCCTTTGTGAACGTAGAACTCATCCGGGTTCACCGCGCCTTGTACGACGGTTTCACCCAGGCCGTAGGCGCCGGTGATGAACACCACGTCACGGAAGCCCGACTCGGTATCGAGGGTGAACATCACGCCGGCGGTGCCGGTTTCGGAACGGACCATGCGCTGCACGCCAGCGGACAGGGCAACCAGCTTGTGGTCGAAGCCCTGGTGCACGCGATAGGAAATGGCACGGTCGTTGAACAGCGAGGCGAACACCTCTTTGGCGGCGCGAATGACGTTTTCGACACCACGGATGTTCAGGAAGGTTTCCTGCTGACCGGCAAAGGATGCGTCGGGCAAGTCTTCGGCAGTGGCGGAAGAACGCACGGCCACGGCCATGTCAGGGTTACCGGCGGACAGCGTGGCGAACGCGGTACGAATTTCGGCATTCAGTTTTTCAGGGAACTCGGCTTCCATGATCCATTGGCGGATCTGGGCACCGGTCTTGGCCAGCGCATTCACGTCATCGACGTCCAGGGCATCGAGCGCATCATGAATCTGCTGATTCAGGCCGCTCAGTTCCAGGAAATCACGATAAGCCTGAGCGGTCGTGGCGAAGCCGCCGGGCACCGATACACCGGCACCTGCAAGGTTGCTGATCATCTCGCCCAGGGATGCGTTCTTGCCCCCCACATGCTCAACATCGTGTTTGCCGAGCTTATCGAGGGAAACTACGTACTCTACCAAGGTGATCTCTCCACTAACTGTGTTGGAAAAGCTCAGAAACCGGCTGCTTAAGTGAGCATTTGCCGGTTATATGGCCTGGACCTGGAAAATAAGTGAGAATGCGGGCCAATGGCGGCCGGCAAATCGCGCCTATCATATCCAAGATTCGTCACAAGTGTCCTGTGTCGCAAATGCGTTTCCTTTTGTCGAGTGACTGTTGTTGCCAGACAAGGCGCCGCGACGAGTCATAGCTGGCTATGGCGAGGAGCGGCAACGCAGTATGGCGACAACAGGCGCCGTCAAAAGGGAACGCATTTGTGATACATGACACTCACTTAAGGCCCAAGGTGCAAATGAAACGATCTGCTTTCTTTATCTCCGATGGTACCGGCATTACCGCCGAAACCCTGGGTCAAAGCCTTCTGGCGCAGTTCGAAAACATTACCTTCAGCAAAGTCACGCGGCCGTACATCGACAACGTGGACAAAGCGCGGGCCATGGTACAACAAATCAACAAAGCCGCCGAAACCGACGGCTTCCGTCCGATTATCTTCGACACCATCGTCAATCAGGACATTCGTGAGATTCTCGCAACCTCGAATGGTTTCATGATCGACATTTTCTCGACGTTCCTGGCACCGCTTGAACAGGAACTGACCGAGCATTCTTCCTACACTGTGGGCAAGTCCCACTCCATCGGCGCCAACACCAATTACATGGAGCGTATCGAGGCCGTTAACTTCGCCCTCGACAACGACGACGGCGCCCGCACGCACTATTACGACAAGGCCGACCTGATACTAGTGGGCGTGTCGCGATGTGGTAAGACGCCGACGTGCCTGTACATGGCGATGCAGTTCGGTATCCGCGCAGCCAACTACCCGCTGACCGAAGACGACATGGAGCGCCTGCAACTGCCGTCTGCCCTGCGCGCCCACCAGCACAAGCTGTTCGGCCTGACCATCGACCCGGACCGCCTCACCGCGATCCGCAACGAGCGCAAGCCCAACAGCCGCTATTCGAGCTACGCCCAGTGCGAGTTCGAAGTGCGCGAAGTGGAAAACCTGTTCCGCCGCGAGAACATTCCGAACATCAACTCCACGCACTTTTCCGTAGAAGAAATCTCCGCGAAGATTCTCGTGGAGAAAGGTGTGGAGCGGCGTTTCAAGTAGTTCTTTTTTGCCTGTTCGGCCCTCATCGCGAGCAAGCTCGCTCCCACAGTTGATTTGTGTTCACCGCAGATCTCCTGTGGGAGCGAGCTTGCCCGCGATGAACGATAACTCGGTCTCCTAGATAACAAACAAATCCACAAACCGGTTCACCGGCGTCGCCTCAAGCTTCGCCTGATCCTTGCACAACTCAAAAATCTCCCCGCTGCGCTGTCCGGTGAATCGCGTCAGCAAGTTCGTCTTGAACTTGTCTTCCAGCAACGGAATGCCTTCGACCCGACGTCGACGATGCCCAATCGGGTATTCCACCACCACGTTTTCCGTACTCGACCCGTCCTTGAAAAACACCTGCACCGCATTGGCAATGGAGCGCTTGTCGGGCTCCAGATACTCACGGGTGAAACGCGGCTCCTCAACTATCACCATTTTGTCGCGCAGCACATCGATGATCGGATGCGCCTTGTGGAAATCATCTTCGTAATACTCGGCAACCAGATTGCCAAAGGCCAGCGGCACTGCAGTCATGTACTGGATGCAGTGATCGCGATCAGCGGCATTGGCCAGCGGGCCGACCTTGGAAATGATGCGAATCGCCGACTCGTGAGTGGTGATCACGATCCGGTCGATTTCGTGCAGACGATTGCGCACCTGTGGATGCAGGGTTACCGCCGCCTCACAGGCCGTTTGCGCATGGAACTCGGCCGGAAAACTGATCTTGAACAACACGTTTTCCATCACATAACTGCCGTACGGTCGCGAGAAACTGAACACACGCTTGTCTTCAGGCTTGAGCGCCAGATCATTGTTGGTGTGGCTGAACAATACGTCGTAAAACCCCCACTGCCGGGCACTCAATACACCGGGAATACCCATTTCGCCGCGCATCGCCATGTCCGCCAAACGCACGCCACGACTGGACGCATCCCCCGCCGCCCAGGATTTACGCGAACCGGCATTCGGCGCATGTCGATAGGTGCGCAATGCCTGACCGTCAGCAAAGGCGTGCGACAACGCCGACAACAACTGCTCGCGATTGGCACCCATCAGCTTGGCGGTGACTGCGGTCGAGGCCACTTTCACCAGAATGACGTGATCGAGGCCGACACGGTTGAACGAGTTTTCCAGGGCAATCACGCCTTGAATCTCATGGGCCATGATCATCGCTTCAAGCACTGTACGCACGGTCAGCGGTGCCACACCATTAGCCAGGTGCTTTTGTGATAAATGGTCGGCTACCGCGAGAATACCGCCGAGGTTGTCCGATGGATGCCCCCACTCCGCAGCGAGCCAGGTATCGTTGTAGTCGAGCCAGCGCACGATGCAGCCGATGTCCCACGCCGCCTTCACAGGATCGAGTCGGTAACTGGTCCCCGGCACCCGGGCGCCGAACGGCACGACAGTGCCTTCTACCACTGGCCCCAGATGCTTGGTGCACTCGGGAAAACGCAAGGCCAGCAGGCCGCAACCCAAGGTATCGATCAGGCAGTTGCGCGCAGTATCCAGCGCCTCTTTTGACTCGATCTTGTAGTTGAGGACGTAATCGGCAATGTCCTGCAGGACCTTGTCGTAGTCGGGGCGGTTGTTCAGGTCGACGTTGGCACTCATGTTCGATTCACTCTTGTAGGAGCGAGCCTTGCTCGCGATGGTCGTCAACGATAACGCTGGGTGCCTGACACCCCGTGGTGCTCTCAGGTCCATCGCGAGCAGGCTCGCTCCTACATAGGGTATGGGTCAGAAAGAATCCCCCGGCACCCGCACAAAACCTTCCATCAACACCCGTGCACTGCGGCTCATGATCGCCTTGTTCACGGTCCACTCACCGTTGACCTGGCTGGCCTCGGCGCCGACGCGCAAGGTACCGGACGGGTGGCCGAAACGCACCGCGTTGCGTTCGATACCGCCTGCCGCGAGGTTAACCAGCGTACCGGTGATCGCTGCCGCCGTGCCGATTGCCACCGCAGCAGTACCCATCATCGCGTGGTGCAATTTGCCCATGGACAGCGCACGCACCAGCAGGTCGACATCACCCGCCGCAATGGCTTTGCCACTGGACGATACGTAATCCGCCGGTTTGGCGACGAAGGCCACTTTTGGCGTGTGCTGGCGCTTGGCCGCTTCGTCAATATTCGAAATCAGGCCCATGCGCAATGCGCCGTAAGCGCGGATGGTTTCGAACATCAGCAAGGCTTTCGGGTCGCCGTTGATCGCGCCCTGCAACTCGGTACCCTTGTAGCCGATGTCTTCGGCATTGACGAAAATCGTCGGGATGCCGGCGTTGATCATGGTCGCCTTGAAAGTGCCGACGCCGGGCACTTCCAGGTCGTCCACCAGGTTGCCGGTAGGGAACATCGAACCGCCGCCGCCCTCTTCGTCCGCCGCCGGATCGAGGAACTCGATCTGCACTTCGGCCGCCGGGAAGGTCACGCCGTCGAGTTCGAAATCGCCGGTTTCCTGTACTTCACCATTGGTGATCGGCACGTGGGCGATGATGGTCTTGCCAATGTTGGCCTGCCACACGCGAACCACTGCCACGCCGTTGTGCGGGATGCGGCTGGCGTCCACCAGGCCATTGCTGACGGCGAACGAACCGACCGCCGCCGACAGGTTGCCGCAGTTGCCGCTCCAGTCCACGAAGGGCTTGTCGATGGACACCTGACCGAACAGATAATCGACATCGTGATCGGCCTTGATGCTTTTCGACAGGATCACGGTTTTGCTGGTGCTGGAAGTCGCGCCACCCATGCCGTCGATTTGTTTGTCGTACGGGTCGGGGCTGCCAATCACCCGCAGCAGCAAAGCGTCGCGGGCCTGGCCCGGGACCTGTGCAGCTTCAGGTAAATCCTTCAGGCTGAAAAACACGCCTTTGCTGGTGCCGCCGCGCATGTATGTCGCTGGAATTTTGATCTGCGGTGCATGAGCCATGGTGCTCGTTACTCCTAATCTGAAAACAGACACGGGACTCAAAGTCCCGTGTCTGCAAAGCGTGTGTTAAACAGCAACCGCCGATTCTTCGAGGAAGTCCTGGGCGAAGCGTTGCAGCACGCCACCGGCTTCGTAGATCGACACTTCTTCAGCAGTGTCGAGGCGGCAGGTCACCGGCACATCGACGCGCTCGCCATTCTTGCGATGGATCACCAGGGTCAGCTCGGCACGCGGGGTGCGGTCGCCAATCACGTCGTAGGTTTCGCTGCCGTCGATGGCCAGGGTGTGGCGGTTGGTGCCCGGCTTGAATTCCAGCGGCAACACGCCCATGCCCACCAGGTTGGTGCGGTGAATGCGCTCGAAACCTTCGGCGGCAATCGCTTCCACACCCGCCAGGCGCACGCCCTTGGCCGCCCAATCGCGGGACGAACCCTGACCGTAGTCGGCACCTGCGATGATGATCAGCGGCTGCTTGCGATCCATGTAGGTCTCGATGGCTTCCCACATGCGCATCACTTTGCCTTCCGGCTCGACACGGGCCAGCGAACCCTGCTTGACCTTGCCGTTTTCCTGAACCATTTCGTTGAACAGTTTCGGGTTGGCGAAGGTCGCGCGCTGCGCGGTCAGGTGGTCACCACGGTGAGTCGCGTAGGAGTTGAAGTCCTCTTCCGGCAGGCCCATTTTCGCCAGGTATTCGCCCGCGGCGCTGTCGAGCATGATGGCGTTGGACGGCGACAGGTGATCGGTGGTGATGTTGTCCGGCAGCACCGCCAGCGGGCGCATGCCCTTGAGCGGGCGGGCGCCGGCCAACGCACCTTCCCAGTAAGGCGGGCGGCGGATGTAGGTGCTCATCTCGCGCCACTCGTACAGCGGCGCGACTTTGGGACCTGTGTCTTCGTGAATCGCGAACATCGGGATGTAGACCTGACGGAACTGCTCAGGTTTGACCGAGGCTTTCACCACTGCGTCGATTTCTTCGTCGCTCGGCCAGATGTCTTTCAGGCGGATTTCCTTGCCATCCACCACGCCCAGCACATCTTTTTCGATGTCGAAACGGATGGTACCGGCAATGGCGTAAGCAACGACCAATGGCGGCGATGCGAGGAACGCCTGCTTGGCGTACGGGTGAATCCGGCCGTCGAAGTTACGGTTACCGGACAACACAGCAGTGGCGTACAGGTCACGGTCGATGATCTCTTGCTGGATCACCGGGTCCAGTGCGCCGGACATGCCGTTGCAGGTGGTGCAGGCGAAGGCCACGACGCCGAAACCGAGCTGTTCCAGCTCATCGGTCAAACCGGCTTCATCGAGGTACAGCGCCACGGTTTTGGAACCCGGTGCCAGGGACGACTTGACCCACGGCTTGCGGGTCAGGCCGAGCTTGTTGGCGTTGCGCGCCAGCAGGCCGGCGGCGATCACGTTGCGCGGGTTGCTGGTGTTGGTGCAGCTGGTAATGGCGGCGATGATCACCGCGCCGTCCGGCATTTGGCCCGGTACGTCGTCCCACTGACCGGAGATGCCTTTGGCGGCCAGATCCGAAACCGCCACTCGGGCGTGCGGGTTGCTCGGGCCAGCCATGTTGCGCACTACCGAGGACAGATCGAACGTCAGGCCGCGCTCGTATTGCGCGCCTTTCAGGCTGTCGGCCCACAGACCAGTGGTCTTGGCGTAGTTCTCGACCAACTGCACCTGCTCGTCTTCACGTCCGGTGAGTTTGAGGTAGTCGATAGTCTGCTGATCGATGTAGAACATCGCCGCGGTGGCGCCGTATTCCGGGGCCATGTTGGAGATGGTCGCGCGGTCGCCGAGGGTCAGCGCCGCAGCACCCTCACCGAAGAATTCCAGCCACGCGCCAACCACTTTTTGCTTGCGCAGGAACTCGGTCAGCGCCAGCACCATGTCGGTGGCGGTGATGCCCGGCTGCAGCTTGCCGGTCAGCTCGACGCCGACGCTTTCCGGCAGACGCATCCACGATGCGCGGCCGAGCATTACGCTTTCGGCTTCCAGGCCACCGACACCGATGGCAATCACGCCCAACGCATCGACGTGAGGGGTGTGGCTGTCGGTGCCGACGCAGGTATCAGGGAAGGCCACGCCGTCACGCACCTGGATCACCGGAGACATTTTCTCCAGGTTGATCTGGTGCATGATGCCGTTGCCCGGCGGGATCACGTCGACGTTCTTGAACGCCTTCTTGGTCCAGTTGATGAAGTGGAAACGGTCTTCGTTGCGACGGTCTTCGATGGCGCGGTTCTTCTCGAACGCTTCCGGATCGAAGCCACCGCGCTCGACGGCCAGGGAGTGGTCGACGATCAGTTGGGTCGGTACCACCGGGTTCACTTGCGCTGGATCACCGCCCTGCAAGGCGATGGCGTCACGCAGGCCGGCGAGGTCGACCAGCGCGGTCTGGCCGAGAATGTCGTGGCACACCACGCGGGCCGGGAACCACGGGAAGTCGAGGTCGCGCTTGCGCTCGATGAATTGCTTCAGGGATTCAGTGAGCGTGGCCGGGTCGCAGCGACGCACAAGGTTTTCCGCCAGCACACGGGAAGTGTACGGCAGGGTGTCGTAGGCGCCAGGCTGGATCGCCTCGACCGCTGCGCGGACATCGAAGTAATCCAGGTGGCTGCCGGGCAGCGGTTTGCGGAATTGTGTGTTCATCGTCAGGACTCGGTCACGGTAGTTACAAAAGGTGGGGCCTGGCACTGGTTTCGAAGCCAATGCATTCCACTGTAGGAGCGAGCTTGCTCGCTCCTACAGGGATCTGCGTTGATTTCAGATCCCGGTGCCGGCCTCCACCATTCAGCGTTGTTCGATTGGTACGAACTTGCGCTGCTCAACGCCGGTGTATTCGGCGCTTGGACGGATGATGCGGTTGTTGGCACGTTGTTCGTACACATGGGCGGCCCAGCCGGTCAGGCGCGAGCAGACGAAGATCGGTGTGAACAACTTGGTTGGGATGCCCATGAAGTGGTAAGCCGAGGCATGATAGAAGTCGGCGTTCGGGAACAGTTTCTTCTGCTCCCACATGGTCTTGTCGATGGCTTCGGATACCGGGAACAACACCGTGTCACCCACTTCGTCAGCGAGCTTCTTCGACCAGCCCTTGATCACCTCGTTGCGTGGATCGTTGTCCTTATAGATCGCGTGGCCGAAGCCCATGATCTTGTCCTTGCGCTCGAGCATGCCGAGGGTGCCCTTGATCGCGTCTTCCGGCGACGAGAAACGCTCGATCATTTCCATCGCCGCTTCGTTGGCGCCGCCGTGCAGCGGACCGCGCAGCGAGCCAATGGCCGCGGTGATGCACGAATACAGGTCGGACAGGGTCGATGCGCAAACCCGTGCGGTGAAGGTCGACGCGTTGAACTCATGCTCCGCGTAGAGGATCAGCGAAACGTTCATCACCTTGACGTGCAGCTCGCTCGGCTTCTTGCCGTGCAGCAGGTGCAGGAAGTGGCCGCCGATGGACTGCTCGTCACTCACGCAATCGATGCGCTTGCCTTCGTGGCTGAAGCGATACCAGTAGGTCATGATCGCCGGGAACGCGGCCAGCAGGCGGTCGGTCTTGTCGTGTTGCTCGGAGAAGTTGTTCTCCGGCTCCAGGTTGCCCAGGAACGAGCAGCCAGTGCGCATCACGTCCATCGGGTGAGCGTCGGCGGGGATGCGTTCCAGCACTTCTTTGAGCGCTTGCGGCAGGTCGCGCAGCTTGCTCAGTTTGGCAACGTAGGCTGCCAGTTGCGCCTTGCTCGGCAGTTCACCGTACAGCAGCAGGTAGGCAACTTCTTCGAACTGTGCGTCAGCCGCCAGTTCACGTACGTCATAACCACGATAGGTCAGACCGGCACCCGACTGGCCCACGGTGGACAGTGCGGTTTGCCCGGCTACCTGGCCACGGAGCCCGGCGCCACTGAGTATTTTTGCTTCGGCCATTGCTGTCTCCAATTCTTGAATTTTTTAGGGAAACTAGCCTGTAGGAGCGAGCTTGCTCGCGATAAACATCAAATCGCCGCGGGGCATCAGATTTCCCGCGTTATCGTTGGCGACCATCGCGAGCGGGCTCGCTCCTACAGGTACACGGTGTTCATTATTTTTTCGCGGCGAACAACGCATCGAGCTTCTGCTCGAAGGTGTGGTAGTCGATGCGATCGTAAAGCTCCATGCGGGTCTGCATGGTGTCGATGACGTTCTGTTGTGTGCCATCGCGACGGATCGCGGTGTAGACGTTTTCTGCAGCCTTGTTCATGGCACGGAACGCCGACAGCGGGTACAGCACCAGCGATACGTCGGCAGCGGCCAGTTGCTCGGTGGTGTACAGCGGCGTCGCGCCGAATTCGGTGATGTTGGCCAGGATCGGTGCTTTCACGCGATTGGCGAACAGCTTGTACATTTCCAGTTCAGTGATGGCTTCCGGGAACACCATGTCAGCGCCGGCCTCGATGCACGCGGCGGCGCGATCCAGGGCAGACTCCAGACCTTCCACCGCCAGGGCGTCGGTACGGGCCATGATCACGAAGCTGTCATCGGTACGCGCATCGACGGCAGCCTTGATGCGGTCGACCATTTCCTGCTGGGTCACGATCTCCTTGTTAGGGCGGTGACCGCAACGCTTGGCGCCAACCTGGTCTTCGATGTGAATCGCTGCCGCGCCGAACTTGATCATCGACTTGACGGTGCGAGCGACGTTGAACGCCGAGGAACCGAAACCGGTGTCCACGTCCACCAGCAACGGCAGGTCGCAAACGTCGGTAATACGGCGCACGTCAGTCAGCACGTCATCCAGACCGGTGATACCCAGGTCAGGCACGCCCAGGGAGCCGGCAGCCACCCCACCACCCGACAGGTAGATCGCCTTGAAACCGGCGCGCTTGGCCAGCAGCGCATGGTTGGCATTGATCGCGCCGACCACTTGCAATGGATGCTCGCTGGCGACCGCATCGCGGAAACGCTGGCCTGGAGTGCTCTTGTTCAAACTCATGACTCACCTCGTTTGGCTGTCGGGTTAGCGCCGTCCTGGTAATGACGGGCGATGTTGCGTTTGGAGGCGCCGATGTGACGACGCATCAACAACTCGGCCAGTTCACCGTCACGGTCGGCGATGGCATCGAGAATTCGGTGGTGCTCGGCAAACGCCTGGTGCGGGCGATTGGGCGTGGTGGAAAACTGGATGCGGTACATGCGCACCAGTTGATACAGCTCGCCACAGAGCATTTGGGTCAGCGTGCGGTTGCCGCTGCCCTGGATGATTCGGTAGTGGAAGTCGAAATCGCCTTCCTGCTGGTAGTAGCCCCGACCTGCCTGAAACGCCTCATCGCGCTCGTGGGTTTCCAGGACTCGACGCAGCTCGTCGATTTCTTCGAGGCTCATGCGCTCGGCGGCCAGGCGACAGGCCATCCCTTCCAGGGATTCGCGGATTTCGTACAGCTCGATCAATTCGGCGTGATTGAGCGACACCACCCGTGCGCCGACGTGCGGCACGCGAACCAGCAGGCGCTGGCCTTCCAGACGGTGGATGGCCTCGCGCAACGGGCCTCGGCTGATGCCATAGGTGCGCGCCAGTTCCGGTTCGGAGATTTTGCTGCCCGGCGCGATATCGCCTTTGACGATAGCCGCCTGAATGCGTCGGAAGACGTTCTCGGAAAGCGTCTCCGTATCGTCTTGCGTAGAAACCGGGGGATCGAGTTGATCCAGCATATTGTCGACACCTTGTAAGCCAGTGCCGCAAAAACTAGCGAATACTGGCGTAACAGTCAAAGCATAAATCGATATTGTCGACAATCTTCTGATAACCGGTTGCAGCATCACGAAGCAACCGGTCTATTTATAGCCACCGGCCAGCGCTGGCGCCATCAAACCACCGTGCTAGAATGCCGCCCGCATTTGTTTGTCACATCTGCACTGCCTGTCATAAAAACCTGACAGGCATACGAGGGAGCTTGCGCAGCGATGCCAGGGCCTTGAATCAAGTCGGACCGCTGCGCATCAGGATTTATGAGACTCAAGCCCTACCCCACCTTCCTTTTTTTCCTTTGCCTGCCCGGCTTCGCAATGGCCGGGGAAAAGACCGTGTATGGCCTTAACGAGTACGCATCGCTCAATGGCATCGATCTGGAAGTGGCGGCCAAACTCGACACCGGGGCGAAAACCGCATCCCTGAGTGCACGGGATATCAAACGTTTCAAACGCAACGGCGAGTCGTGGGTGCGCTTTTACCTGGCCATCGACGCCGCCCATTCGCACCCGATCGAACGCCCGCTGGCCCGTGTCAGCAAGATCAAGCGCCGGGCCGGCGACTACGATCCGGAGGAAGGCAAGAAGTACACCGCCCGCCCGGTGATCGAACTGGACATCTGCATGGGCTCGGCCCTGCGCAGCATCGAAGTGAACCTGACCGACCGCAGCGCTTTCCAATACCCGTTACTGATTGGCTCCGAAGCCCTCAAACGTTTCGATGCTCTGGTTGACCCCAGCCTTAAATATGCTGCCGGCAAACCTGCCTGCACCACCGACGCTCATACCGCCGAGTAATTCAAATGCGCTCTCTTACCCTTCACCTGAAACTGCTGATCGCCATCCTGGTGGTGCTGGGCATTTCAGTTACGGCCTATCAGATCTTCGTGCTGGGCATCCCGGTGACCGAAGACGCCACCGACGACCTGTGGAACATCGACGCCAAGGTCGAGTTCGTCGCCAGTGCCAAGGACCCGGTCAAGATCCAGATGTTCGTGCCTCCGCTGAGCCGCGACTTCGTGAGCCTCAACGAGAGCTTCATCTCCAACAACTACGGCGTGGCCGTGAATCGGGTCGACGGCAACCGCAAGGTCACCTGGTCGGCACGCCGGGCCAAAGGCAATCAGACGCTGTATTACCGCCTGGTGCTGACCAAGCGTTATTCCGGTGAGAAAGCCAAGATCAAAGGCCCGACCTTTCGCGACAGCATGACCATCGAAGGCCCGGAAAAAATCGCCGCCGAAGCCCTGCTCGCACCGATTCGCCAACACTCAGCCGATGTCGAAACTTTCGTTGGCGAAGCCATCAAGCGGGTCAACAACCTCAATGACGACAACGTGAAGCTGCTGCTGGCTGGTGACCCATCCGCGGCGCACAAGGCGAAAATCGTCGAGCTGCTGCTGTCCATCGCCCACGTGCCGATCGAGAAGGTCCACACCATCCGCCTGGTGGCCGACCAGCCGCAAATGCCGGAACTGTGGCTGCGCAGCTTCAATGGCGCCGACTGGCTGTACTTCAACCCGGAAACCGGTGAACAGGGCCTGCCGACCGACCGCCTGCTGTGGTGGACCGGCGACGAAAACCTGATCACCGTCGATGGTGGCAAGAAAGCCAACGTGACCTTCAGCCTGAACAACAGCGAAATGAACGCCATTCGCCTGGCCAAGCTGACCGACGAAAACACCGACGCCAATTTCCTTGAGTACTCGCTGTACGGCCTGCCGCTGCAAACCCAGCAGACCTTCATGATCATGGTGATGATCCCGATCGGCGTGCTGGTGATCCTGATCCTGCGCAACCTGATCGGCATACAGACCCTGGGCACCTTCACCCCGGTGCTGATCGCCCTGGCCTTCCGCGAAACCCAGCTCGGCTTCGGTATCGTGCTGTTTACCATCATTACGGCGCTGGGCTTGTCGCTGCGCTCCTATCTCGAACACCTGAAACTGCAAATGCTGCCGCGGCTGTCGGTGGTGCTGACGTTCGTGGTGGTGCTGATTGCGGCCATCAGCCTGCTCAGCCATAAACTCGGCCTGGAACGCGGTTTGTCGGTGGCGCTGTTCCCGATGGTGATCCTGACCATGACCATCGAACGCCTGTCGATCACCTGGGAAGAGCGCGGCGGTGGCCATGCCATGAAAGTGGCCGTCGGCACGCTGTTCGCCGCGTCCCTGGCGCACCTGATCATGAGCGTGCCGGAACTGGTGTACTTCGTGTTCACTTTCCCGGCGATCCTGCTGATCCTGGTGGGCTTCATGCTGGCCATGGGTCGTTATCGCGGTTACCGCCTGACCGAACTGGTGCGCTTCAAGGCCTTCCTGAAAAAGGCTGACGCCTGATGTTCGGCCTCTGGAAGACCTGGAAGGCCCTGGAAGCCCGGGGCATCATGGGGATCAATCGGCGCAACGCAGACTACGTGCTCAAATACAACAAGCGCAGCCTGTACCCGATCGTCGATGACAAGATCATCACCAAGGAACGCGCCATCGCCGCCGGCATCCATGTGCCCGAACTGTATGGCGTGATCTCCACCGAGAAAGAAATCGACAATCTCGAAGAGATCATCGGCGCACGCAATGACTTCGTGATCAAACCGGCCCAGGGCGCTGGCGGAGATGGCATCCTGGTCATCGCCGACCGCTTTGAAGGGCGTTATCGCACGGTGTCCGGCCGGATCATCAGCCATGAAGAAATCGAACACCAGGTTTCCAGCATCCTGACCGGCCTGTACTCCCTGGGCGGTCACCGCGACCGGGCGCTGATCGAATACCGCGTGATTCCGGACCAGATCTTCAAGAGTATCAGTTACGAAGGCGTTCCGGACATTCGCATCATTGTTTTGATGGGCTACCCGGTGATGGCCATGTTGCGCCTGCCGACGCGCCAGTCCAACGGCAAGGCCAACCTGCACCAGGGCGCCATCGGCGTCGGTGTGGACCTGGCCACCGGCTTGACCCTGCGCGGCACCTGGCTGAACAACATCATCAACAAACACCCGGACACCACCAATGCGGTGGATGGCGTGCAACTGCCCTACTGGGACGGTTTCATGAAACTCGCCGCGGGTTGCTATGAGTTGTGCGGCCTGGGCTACATCGGTGTCGACATGGTCCTGGACCAGGAAAAAGGCCCGCTGATTCTGGAGCTCAATGCCCGGCCGGGGCTGAATATCCAGATTGCCAATGACTGCGGCCTGACGTTGCGCACTCATGCGGTGGAAGCACGGCTGGAAGACCTGAAGGCGCGTGGCGTGAGTGAATCGGTCGAAGAGCGCGTGGCGTTTGTGCAGGAGATGTTTGGGCATATTCCTGCGGTCGAGGGCTGAGGCCCATCTCTTGTAGGAGCGAGCTTGCTCGCGAAAAACGCCAGGACAACGCGGGGATTCAGACAGCCCACGTCATCGTTGACGACCATCGCGAGCAAGCTCGCTCCTACAATCCCCTCTAGGAGCAATTCTCCGAGGGGACTACAATCGCCAACCCGCCTCGATGGCTGACTTCCCCCGCCCATGTTGACCTGTTCCGTACACCCGCTGCCCTATCGCGCCAACCCCGCCGAATATTTCGCGGCGATTCGCCATGCACCTGGTGCCGTCCTGCTCGACAGTGGCCGCCCCAGCGCCGACCGCGGTCGCTATGACCTGCTCAGCGCCTGGCCATTGGAGCAACTGACGGTGTCGCCCGACGAAAGTGGCGATGCTTTCCTGCAACGCCTGCGCGACAACCTGACACGTCTGGGCGAAGCCATTCTGCCGGCAAATTATGAGTTGCCGTTTGCCGGTGGGTTGATTGGGTACCTGAGTTACGACTTCGGCCGACATCTGGAGCGCCTGCCGAGCCAGGCCAGTGACGACCTGCATCTGCCTGACGCGCGCTTCGGCTTGTACGGTTGGGCCTTGATCAGCGATCACCTTTTGCAGACCAGTCAATTGGTGTTCCACCCGACCCTGCCCGACAGCGAGCGTCAGCGCCTGATCGAACTGCTCAGCCAGCCTGCGCCGCAAACGAGCGCGCCCTTCAAGCTGCTCACCCCGATGACTGCCGACTTGAGCGCCGATGAGTATCAACAGGCCATCGAGCGCATCCAGCAATACATTCAGGCTGGCGACTGTTATCAGGTCAATTTCGCCCAACGGTTTCGCGCACCCTGCCTGGGTGATCCGTGGGCCGCTTACTGTGCGCTACGCGCTGCTTGCCCGACGCCTTTTTCCGGTTTCCAGAACTTGCCTGATGGCGATGCCGTACTCAGCTTGTCGCCGGAACGCTTCGTCAAAGTCAGCCACGGCCATGTGGAAACCCGCCCGATCAAGGGCACCCGCCCCCGGGGCCTGACGCCCGAGCAGGACGCCGCGAACGCCGCCGAATTGCTGGCCAGCCCCAAGGACCGCGCGGAAAACCTGATGATTGTCGACCTGCTGCGCAATGACCTCGGTCGCACCTGCCGCACAGGCTCGGTGCGGGTGCCGGAATTGTTCAGCCTGGAAAGCTATCCGAACGTGCACCACCTGGTGAGCAGCGTCACCGGTGAACTGGCGGATGAGCGCGATGCCTTGGACCTGATCGCCGGCAGCTTCCCCGGCGGCTCGATTACCGGCGCGCCAAAGATTCGTGCCATGCAGATCATCGACGAACTGGAGCCGACCCGGCGCGGCCTGTATTGCGGTTCGTTGCTGTACCTGGACGTACGCGGCGAAATGGACAGCTCCATCGCCATCCGTAGTTTGCTGGTCAAGGACGGGCAGGTGTGTTGCTGGGGCGGTGGCGGGATTGTCGCGGACTCGCAGTGGCAGGCCGAATATCAGGAGTCGATTACCAAGGTGAAGGTGCTGCTCGATACCCTGCAAAACCTGTAGGAGCGAGCCTGCTCGCGATGGAGCAACTGACGACGCGGGCTGTCTGGTGCCCCGCGTTATCGTTGACGACCATCGCGAGCAGGCTCGCTCCTACATACAGGGAATGTGATTACAAGCTCAGGGTCCGGTTTGATGCCTTGATGAACTCCTGCTTCAACGCTTCAAACGTGTGCACCGCCGGGAACTGCGGGAACTGCGCAATCACGTTGTCCGGTGCATGGAACAGAATCCCGGCATCGGCCTCGCCCAGCATCGTGGTGTCGTTGTAGGAATCCCCCGCCGCGATCACCCGGTAGTAGAGACTCTTGAAGGCCAGTACCGACTGACGCTTGGGATCTTTCTGACGCAGTTGATAGTCAGTGACTCGCCCAGTGTCGTCCGTAATCAGGCGATGGCAGAGCAAGGTCGGGAAGCCCAGCTGACGCATCAGCGGCTGGGAGAATTCATAGAAGGTGTCCGACAGGATCACCACCTGGAAGCGCTCGCGCAGCCAGTCGACGAACTCGATGGCACCATCGAGCGGCTTGAGCGTGGCGATCACTTCCTGAATGTCGGAGAGCTTCAGGCCGTGCTCGTCGAGAATGCGCAGGCGTTGCTTCATCAGCACGTCGTAGTCGGGAATGTCCCGGGTAGTGGCCCTGAGGGATTCGATCCCGGTTTTTTCGGCGAAGGCGATCCAGATTTCCGGAACCAGCACACCTTCAAGATCCAGACAGGCAATTTCCACAAGACACTCCCATTTGTATTGATTATTGAGTCGAGCGAGCAAAAAGACTGCCGAACTCTAGCGATTCGGGCCTGCCTGCGCAACGCAGAGGATGCCCCGGCCCGTGCAGCTTTTTGTTACCATCGACCCCATATAGAGCGCCCAGCGCCACCGACCTGTAGGAAGCCGCCCTGATGAGCCCAACGTTCGACGTCGTGGAACTCGCCACGACCTATGCCAACAAATCCGCCCAGGACATTCTGAAACTCGCGTTTGCCGAGTTCGGCGATGACCTGTGGATATCTTTCAGCGGCGCCGAAGACGTGGTGCTGGTGGACATGGCCTGGAAGCTGAACAAGAACGTCAAAGTGTTCAGCCTCGACACCGGTCGCTTGCACCCCGAGACCTACCGCTTCATCGATCAGGTGCGCGAGCACTACAAGATCGACATCGAACTGGTGTCGCCGGACTACACGAAACTTGAGCCGTTCGTGAAGGAAAAAGGCCTGTTCAGCTTCTACAAGGACGGCCATGGCGAATGCTGCGGCATACGCAAGATCGAACCGCTGCGCCGCAAGCTGTCAGGCGTGAGGGCCTGGGCGACCGGCCAGCGTCGGGACCAAAGCCCCGGCACCCGCAGCGCAGTCGCGGTGATGGAAATCGACACCGCGTTCTCCACCCCGGAACGCACTCTGTACAAGTTCAACCCACTGGCGCAAATGACCAGTGAAGAGATCTGGGGCTACATCCGCATGCTGGAACTGCCTTACAACAGCCTGCACGAGCGCGGCTTCATTAGCATCGGCTGCGAACCCTGCACCCGCCCGGTACTGCCGAACCAGCATGAGCGTGAAGGCCGTTGGTGGTGGGAAGAAGCGACGCAGAAGGAATGCGGGCTGCATGCGGGGAATATCATCAGCAAGTCGAAAGCGTAAATGCCCCTGTAGGAGCGAGCTTGCTCGCGATAAACCCAAGAGCGCCATGGGGTGTCAGGAATACAGCGTTTTCATTGACGACCATCGCGAGCAAGCTCGCCCCCACAAAAATGTGTACACAGGAATGTCACCATCGGTGCCATTTATGTGTGCACTTTTCGTTTCTGCGCCCCCAAAAGTTACATCCCCCTGCCTGACATACACCGCCATGCCCTCCTGAATCCCCTCCGGAAAATAAATACCTGTTCAATCGGTCAATTTTAATTGCCTATTTTTCAGTAATTTGGCGAAAAACCATAACAAAACGAAATGAGCAGCGCGTTTCATAGAACTGCCAGCTGGCACAGTTCTGGCTTAAGTGCATACATGTTTTGTATACAATCAATTCAAAACATACACACACTTTAGATCCGCAAGCCTGAAGCGCCCTATCCCGTACAGGCTGCAGATGCCCCGTAACCAATGATATTCACCATCCGCGACGAAGATTTGTCGAGCCAACGCTCATGCACAGTCATCGCGATGTCGAGCATCAGGAGCCTGCCGGAATGCGTACTAGTCTCTCCAATAACAACATCGCGCTGGATCTACCCTCCTCCCATTCCATCCACACCGTCGACAATCAGGCGCATCACGCTCCCGTGGTGCTCAGCCCCCGATTGCACAACAAAGACCTGGCACCGACCAAGTCCGAAGGTCGGCGCTGGGGCCGCTACAGCATCTTTGCCCTGTGGACCAACGACGTGCACAACATTGCCAACTACTCGTTTGCCATAGGCCTGTACGCCTTGGGTCTGGGTGGCTGGCAAATTCTCCTGTCCCTGGGGATCGGCGCCGCGCTGGTTTACTTTTTCATGAACCTGTCTGGCTACATGGGCCAGAAAACCGGGGTGCCGTTTCCGGTCATCAGCCGGATCAGTTTCGGCATTCACGGTGCGCAGATTCCTGCATTGATCCGCGCCGTTATCGCCATCGCCTGGTTCGGTATCCAGACGTATCTTGCGTCCGTGGTCTTTCGCGTGCTGTTAACGGCGGTCCATCCCGGGTTCGCCGACTACGACCACGACTCGATCCTCGGCCTGTCGACCCTGGGCTGGGTGTGTTTCGTCGCGATCTGGTTCGTGCAACTGGCGATCCTGGCCTATGGCATGGAGATGGTGCGGCGCTATGAGGCATTTGCCGGCCCGGTGATTCTGCTGACCGTCGCCGCCCTTGCCGCGTGGATGTACACCCAGGCCGATGCGACCATCGCCTGGTCTATCCGTGAGCCGCTGACTGGAGGTGAGATGTGGCGCAACATCTTTGCCGGTGGCGCACTGTGGCTGGCGATCTACGGCACCTTGATCCTCAACTTCTGCGACTTTGCCCGTTCTTCGCCGTGCCGCAAAACCATCAAGGTCGGAAATTTCTGGGGCTTGCCGGTGAATATCCTGGTGTTCGCCGGCATTACCGTCCTGCTGTGCGGCGCACAATTTCAGATCAATGGCCGGATCATCGAAAGCCCGACCGAAATCATCGCCTCGATCCCCAACACCTTCTTCCTGGTGCTCGGCTGCCTGGCATTCCTGATCGTCACCGTGGCGGTGAACATCATGGCCAACTTCGTCGCCCCGGCGTTCGTACTCAGCAACCTGGCACCCAAGTACCTGACCTTCCGCCGCGCCGGCTTGATCAGCGCGACCATCGCCGTACTGATCCTGCCGTGGAACCTCTACAACAGCCCGCTGGTGATCGTGTACTTCCTGTCCGGCCTCGGTGCCCTGCTCGGCCCATTGTACGGGGTGATCATGGTCGACTACTGGCTGGTACGCAAAGGCCGGATCAACGTACCGCAGTTGTACAGCGAAGACCCTGACGGCGCGTATTACTACAGCCACGGTGTCAATTTGCGCGCGGTGGCAGCGTTCATTCCTGCAGCGTTGATCGCCATCGTCCTGGCATTGGTACCGGGTTTCCACAGCGTATCGCCATTCTCCTGGCTGATTGGGGCCGGTATCGCCGGGATGCTCTACCTGATCATCGCCAAGCGCCAACCGCATTACGTCGATGTTAGCGGCGAAGCCATCGCGGTCGACAACGTCAGCCACTGATCCTGTCGCGGCCCGGCGTTGTCGGGCCGCAGAACCAACTGCAATAAGGACTCCCCATGCGCATTCTCGTGGTCAACGTCAACACCACCGAATCCATCACCCAGGCCATCGCCCGATCGGCGCAGGCCGTCGCGTCACCCGGCACGGAAATCGTCGGCCTCACCCCGCACTTCGGTGCCGACTCCATCGAAGGCAATTTCGAGAGTTACCTGGCGGCCATCGCGGTCATGGACCGGGTGATGTCCTACGACCAACCCTTCGATGCGGTGATCCAGGCCGGTTATGGCGAACATGGCCGTGAAGGCTTGCAGGAACTGCTCAATGTGCCGGTGGTGGACATCACCGACGCCGCCGCCAGCACGGCGATGTTCCTCGGTCACGCCTATTCCGTGGTCACCACCCTCGACCGCACCGTGCCGCTGATCGAAGATCGCCTCAAGCTCTCCGGCCTCTGGGATCGTTGCGCCTCGGTGCGGGCCAGTGGGCTGGCCGTACTGGAGCTGGAACACCAACCGCAGCGCGCACTGGAGGCCATCGTCCATCAGGCAGAACTGGCGGTGACCCAGGACAAGGCCGAAGTGATTTGCCTGGGCTGCGGCGGCATGGCCGGGCTGGACGAGCAGATTCGCCGACGTACCGGGGTACCGGTGGTGGATGGGGTGACAGCGGCGGTGACCATTGCCGAATCATTGGTGCGACTGGGGCTGTCGACATCGAAGGTGCGAACTTATGCGACGCCACGGCCGAAAAACATCATTGGTTGGCCGGGGCGGTTTGCCCGGTAGACCGCGGTGCCCCCTTCGCGAGCAAGCCCGCTCCCACACTGGATCTCCGTTGAATACAGACATTGTGTCTACAACAGATCAAATGTGGGAGCGGGCTTGCTCGCGAAGGAGGCAACTCGGACCTGAGCCTGACTCAAACCGCACTGAACCTCTGCCCCAACCCCCGTTCGGCAAACTGCTCAATGACGAATTCGACAAACGCCCGGGTCTTGCCCGGCAGCAGTTTGTGTTCGGCGTAATAGATGGAGGTGTAGCCGTCGTCGATGTACCAGTCCGGCAACACCCGTTGCAGCCTGCCCGACTCCAGATAACCCGCGGCAAACGGCATGCTCACCAGCGCAATGCCCAGACCCTGCGCGGCCGTGGCGCAGGCAGCCTCGGAATCGCTCATGGTCATCCGCGCCTTGAGCATCAACGGGCTGTGTTGCTGATTGCGATGGGTCAACTGCCAGGAGCGTACCCGACCGGTCTGCGGTGAGCGGATCAGAATCCCGTCATGGTGCTTGAGGTCATCCGGCTCGCTGATCGCTGCATGTGTCTCCAGGTAGTCCTGCGTAGCCACCAACACCCGATGCGCGGGACTCAGCTGGCGTGCCACCACGCCCTGGGGTAATTCGAAGCCGCCGCCGATGGCCGCGTCGAAACCCTGCCCGATCAGATCGACCTGGCGGTTGTCGAAGTGCCAGTCCGGGTTGATGGCCGGGAATCGCCGCAGAAACTCGCCGAGCATCGGTACAATGTACAGGCAGCCAAATACTGTCCCCATGCTGACTTTCAAGGTACCCGCCGGCTGCCCTCCGGCGCTGGCGAGATTGGCCACGGCATTCTGGATCGTGTGCAGGCTGCCGCTGACTTCGCCGAGAAACAACTGACCGGCTTCCGTCAGGGTCAGGCTGCGAGTGCTGCGCTGGAACAATCTGACACCCAGGCGCGCTTCGAGCTTGGCAACGCTCTTGCCCACCGCCGCCGGTGTCAGGCTCAAGCGCCGCGCCGCCTCTGCAAAGCTGCCGACCTCGGCACTGCGCACAAAGCATTCGATACTGCTGAAGGTTTCCATAGATGCCACTATAAACTTTTGGTTTACACAGACTATCGCAACTATGGTCTACACAGCACGTAATCCTGAATCGATACTAGCCTCCATCAACCGGGACATCTCGCCTCGGGACTTGGAGATCGATATGACTACTCAGAACCTCAGCGGTAAAGTGGCCTTGATTCAAGGTGGTTCCCGCGGCATCGGCGCAGCCATCGTCAAGCGCCTGGCTGCTGAAGGCGCCACCGTTGCCTTCACCTACGTCAGCTCCACGGCCAAAGCCGAAGAACTGCAAGACAGCATCATCGCCAAGGGCGGCAAGGCCCTGGCAATCAAGGCCGACAGCGCCGACGCCGACGCCATCCGCGGCGCCGTGTCCGCCACAGTAGAAGCCTTCGGTCGCCTGGATATCCTGGTCAACAATGCTGGCGTACTGGCGGTTGCACCACTGGACGAGTTCAAACTCGAAGACTTCGACCAGACCCTGGCCATCAACGTGCGCAGCGTATTCATCGCCACCCAGGCCGCCGCCAGACACATGACCGAAGGCGGTCGCATCATCAATATCGGCAGCACCAACGCCGACCGCATGCCCTTCGCCGGTGGTGGTCCGTACGCCATGAGCAAGTCGGCGCTGGTCGGCCTGACCAAAGGCCTGGCCCGTGATCTCGGCCCGCAAGGCATCACCATCAATAACGTGCAACCGGGCCCGGTCGACACCGACATGAATCCGGCCGAAGGTGACTTTGCGGAAAGCCTGATCCCGTTGATGGCCGTGGGCCGTTACGGCAAGGCCGAAGAGATCGCCAGCTTCGTCGCCTACCTTGTCAGCCCTGAAGCGGGCTATATCACGGGGGCCAGCCTGACCATCGACGGTGGTTTTGGCGCCTGATGCGTTAAACGCAAACCCAATGTGTGCGGGCTTGCTCGCGAAAGCGGTGAGTCAGACGACATCAATGTTGCCTGGCACACCGCCTTCGCGAGCAAGCCCGCTCCTACATTTGCCAGTGTCTACCCGTCTTTTTAGCTAGGTCCATTCCAGCGCCGGCAAACCAAAAGCACTTGGCACAAACGCCTTCAACGTACGAAGAATGCCATCGGCGTGTGCGTACCTGGCATCTGCCATTGCTGCATCCGGAATCGCAATCGCCGTCATCCCTGCTGCTTTCGCCGCAGTGACGCCGAAGGGCGAATCCTCGAACACCAGGCAGTCTTGCGGCGCAACACCCAGACGCCGCGCCGCCGTCAGGAAAATATCCGGTGCTGGTTTGGCCGCACCTACCTCGGCGTCATCGGCGGTGACGATAAAGTCGAACAAGGCGAACCAGTCGCGGTGCAATGTGGTTTTCTGGCCGAACGACTGGCTCGAAGAACTGGTGCCTACGGCAATGGGAATGTTGTTGGCCTTCAGATGCCGTACCAGCTCTTGTGCTCCGGGCATTGCCTGCGCTGTAGGAAAACGCTCGCGCATCAGCGGCTCGCGGATCACCAGAAACTCTTGTGCCGTAATCGGCAAGTCCAGCGCTTCAACCACATAGCGCGCCAGATCGCCCGCGCCACGGCCAATGATGTTCTGTTTGATGCTCCAGTCGAACGTCCGGCCGTAACGCGCGGCAATGATGGAGGTGACTTCGGTGTAGATGCCTTCTGTGTCCAGCAACAAGCCGTCCATATCGAAAATCACGGCCTTGATCGGGCCGAATGCTTTCAGTGGTGCATTCATCGCATCTGATCCGTTTTCTAAGGTATCCCGGGCAGCTCAGGTACGGCCGATGCCCCATGGATTAAAGGATTCAGCAGCATAGCGAGCGCCGCCGGTCTAGGGCAATGATGAAATCCCGATCAGCGCCGAATAGCCCTCCGCGATTTAGCGAATCGCCCTACAGCAAGCGCCACTCTTTCCCGACTTCTTTCCTCGCCGATCCCCCGCAGAGTTTCGCGCTCCACATTCCGCCAAGCGAAAGACAGCAGATGTTCGATCCCCAAGAGGTATTGGCATGCCCCGCCAGCGGTCCCCTGATACTTTGCCCCGGCAGGCATGAACGCCACGAGGATGCCTCCAGACAGGCGAAAAACCCCAATGGTGTCAGTATCGACACCGCCGAGCGAACCGCTACCCACAACGGCCCGGTGTCGATGGTTACCGGTGAAGAACTGCTGACCCTGACCGATGGCACCCTCGACGGAATCTTGCCTTTCGACTTCACCCGCCTCTATCGCACCAGTGCCGTCGAAATCGACAGCGGCCTCGGTTTTGGCTGGAGCCATTCGCTGTCCCAGCACCTGGAACTCCACAGCGAGCGGGTGCTGTGGATCGACCCCGAAAACCGTCGCACGCCCTTTCCACGGCCGACGGCGGCGCGCCCGGTGATCCACAACAGCCTGTCGCGAGCGACGATTTACCTCGGCGAAGAGCCGGACGAACTGATCCTCGCCCTGGCCGGTCACCGCGCACGGTTCTACCACTTTCATGACGGCCGGCTCAGCACGATCAGCGATGCCTACGGCAACCGCCTGACGGTGCAGCGGGACCGCTGTGACCGGATCCAACGCCTGGACAACGGCGCCGACCGCGCCTTATTGCTGCGTTACGACGTCAAGCACCTGGTGGCGGTTGACTATCAGGTGTTTCAGCGCGGCGACTGCGAGGCAAACACCTGGCGCACCGAACAGACACTGGTCAGCTACCGCTATGACGCCCGCCGGCGCTTGATCGAGGCAACCAACGCAGCAGGTGAAAGCGAGCGCTATGACTACGACGAGCGGCACGTCATCCTGCAACGGCAACTGGCCGGCGGCGCGAGTTTCTTCTGGGCGTGGGAACGCTCTGGCAAGGCAGCCCGCTGCATCCATCATTGGGCCTCGTTTTCGCAAATGGAGGCACGTTACGCCTGGGACGATAAAGGCTGTGTAACAGTGAACAACGCCGACGGTAGCGAAGAGGTTTACGTTCATGACAACCGCGCACGCCTGGTACGCCAGGTCGGGCCCGACGGCGGTGAGTTGCACAAGGCCTACGACGATCAGGGTCGCCTGATCGCCGAGCAGGACGCCCTCGGCGCCGTCACCGAATACCATTATGACGAAGCCGGCTGGTTGAACGCGCGGCTTGCCCCCGATGAGATGCCCATGACCTGCAACTATCGGCACGGTTTCCTGCGCACCCTCACCCGTGGTCAGGCGACCTGGAGCTGTCAGCGCAATGCCCAGGGCGACATCACTGGTGTTTCCGATCCCGACGGGCAGATCACCCGCTATTTCTACGACCCAAAGGGGCGCTTGCTGACAATCCGATTCCCCGACCAGAGCGGTCACCGGTTTGTCTGGAACGCCTTGGGGCAACTGTTGAAGGAGACCTTGCCGGACGGTGCCGAGCGTGCTTTTTCCTACGATGTGCTGGGCCGACGGATTACCCGGCAGGACGAACACGGTGCCGTCACCGGCTATGAGTGGGACGCCATGGGTCGACTGACCAGGATCACGCTGCCCAACGGTGCCTGCCGTGCCTATCGCTACAACGCCTACGGCCAGGTCACCGCCGAAACCGACGAACTGGGACGAGTAACCCGTTACGATTATGCCGATGACCTGCACTTGGTCAGCCGTCGGATCAACCCCGACGGCAGCACACTGAAGTACGGCTACGATCATGCGCAACTGTTGCTCACCGAGATCGAAAACGAGGTCGGCGACCTCTATCGGCTGGACTACACGCCTGGCGGATTGATCCGACAGGAAACCGGCTTTGATGGTCGTCGTACCACTTATGCGTATGACGGTAATGGCCAGTTGCTGAAAAAAACCGAGTTCGGCGACGACGGTTCGCAACTCGTCACACAATACCAACGCGACAGCGCCGGGCGCTTATTGCTCAAGACCCTGCCCGACGGGATCAAGGTCGAGTACCACTACGACAACTTAGGGCGACTGGTCCGCGTCGATGACGGTCAGGACCATCCGCTGGCGTTCGAATACGACCGCCAGGGCCGGTTGATCACCGAGCATCAGGGCTGGAGCACCCTGCGTTACGGCTATGATGCCTGCGGTCGACTCAAGCGGCTGCACCTTCCGGACGACTGTGTTCTTGTCTACCACCATGCCAAGGGAGGCGCCCTCACTGCCATCGATCTCAATGGCACGCGCCTGACCTGCCACCGTTTTGTCGGCGGGCGCGAACAGGAACGTCAACAGGGCCTGCTGCTCAGCGATTACGCCTACGACGAGCAAGGCCGCTTGCAGGTCCATTGCGTCAGCCAAAAGCAACGAACGCTGTATCGCCGCGAGTATGCCTACAGCGCCAAGGGCAATCTCCTGCAGATTGCCGACAGCCGTCACGGCCAACGCCACTATCAATACGATGCGTTCGACCGCCTGACCGGCGTACGCCACGACCGCGATCAGTTCGCGGAGAACTTCACCCATGATCCGGCCGGCAATCTGCTGATCCGTGGCCGTCCAGGCCCGCTCGTGCTCCAGGGCAACCGTCTGCACCGCCATTGCAACAGCCACTACGACTACGACGCCTTCGGCAACCTGATCCGCGAACGCCGCGGCATTCCTCCCCAAGTCACCAAATACACCTATGACAGCCAGCACCGCCTGATCAGCGTCAGCACCCCGGACGGTAAAAGTGTCAGCTACCGCTACGACGCCTTCGGCCGGCGCATCCGCAAAACCATCGGCAGCCAGACCACGCAATTCTTCTGGCAAGGCGACCAGCTCATCGCCGAAAGCGCTCCGGAGCACTACTGCAGCTACGTTTACGAACCCGGCAGCTTCCGCCCGCTGGCACTGCTTGACGGAAAAGGCCCGGCAGACGCCTGCCCGCTCTACTACCAACTCGACCACCTCGGTACCCCGCAGGAACTGACCAACTACGGCGGCGCTATCGTCTGGTCGGCCAAATACACCGCCCACGGCAAACTTCGTGAAGTGAGCCAGGGCGACGGCGAACGACTCAAACAGCCTCTACGGTTTCAGGGGCAATACTTCGACGCCGAGAGCGGCCTGCACTACAACCGTCATCGCTACTACCATCCCGACATTGGTCGTTATCTGACGCTGGATCCGGTCATGCTGGCCGGTGGGTTGAACCCGTATCGGTACACTCGGAACCCGACGGGGTGGGTGGCTCCATTGGGATCGGGCGGGAATTGCCCGCAGGAGGACAAGCAGGGATGCTCGGTGCCGTATGAGCAAGGAAGGGCAAGTGTTGATGAGGGAGAGCCTGATGCGCCCTCTCCAAAACCTTCGAATAAATACGGGTATTGCGGAGACCCACTAGAGCCCCGGGGAATTTTTTAGCCGGATTCCCCCCTCGGAGCGACACTTCAAAGAAGCAATCGGGACCCGGGGCTTTTCACTGTCGCTTTGTAATAGCTGGCTCACCCGCGCCATTGTCCCGATCTTCTGGGTTGGCCTCTATATCATCGTCGCCCGGAACCTGCTCCACACCTGCATCATCATCGTCCGGTGGTCGTTGGTCGCGACGCAAGGAGTCGGTAGGTGACGGCAGCGGATACTCCGGTGTTTCATCAACGTCGGGAACTTTCCGATCAGTGTTCAAATCGCACCTCTCGTGTGACCTGGAGTGCAGGTCACGACCTGGTGAGGGTCCGGCGGTGGACGCGTTCGATCAGCTGGACAGCCCGTCAATCCGCCGGCACGATTCGATCAGTCCTCGTCCTCTTCCTCATCTTCAAACTCGATATTCCCCACATCGCCCGCATCATCAGCATCGTTAAGCGGTACCGTCGCATCATCCATCAGCGATCCCGGGTCTTCATTGCCGGGATCGTTTATAGATGGCTGCGCGCTCGGCCCCTTTTCTTCCTTGTCTTCGCTTTTCGCAGTCATGGGATGCCTCGCTCAACTAGTGATGCTTATTGTGGTGCTTATTGTGGTGCTTGTTCGAATGTTTATGTCCGCCACCGGAATGGGAGTGGTCGCTATCACTCCCCAGATCATTGCCGACTGCACCACCGGCTGCACCGCCAAGACCGGCACCGATGGCCGATCCGGTCGAACCGCCAAGAGTGTTGCCGATCACTGATCCACCCGCCGCGCCCAAGCCACCGCCTACCGCCGCTTCGGTGCGACTGCGCTTTGGCGCGGCAATGGCACTACCGGCCGCGCCGCCGACTCCGGCACCGACGGCCGCACCCGTGCTGCCACCCAGCTGGCCACCGACAACATTGCCCAGCACCCCACCAAGACCACCGCCCACTGCGGCATCTCCATTACCTCCCGCCAGCGCCACCTGAGAGACCAGCAATCCAAAAACAATTGCAGGCACCATCAATAGTCGAGCATTCAGGCTTCCGTTTTTTTTGTCGTTGGTTTTCGGGTTCATGGCACGCCTCGCATTCTTCCAGGGTATGGAAGATTTGAGCTGCTGCGGCGCAAAACGTTCATTAATGAAAAAGCCCGGCATCAAGCCGGGCTCTTTTCAAATCTGGATCAGGATCAGTGACGCTTGTGACCATTGGCCAGGTTGCTGCCCACGCCGCCGCCCAATGCACCGCCCAGGCCCGCACCGATGGTGGCACCGGACTTGCCGCCGAGGCTATTGCCGATCACCGAACCACCGGCCGCGCCGACACCGCCACCGATAGCAGCGCTGGTGCGATGACCTTTTTTGGCGGCAACTGCGCTGCCTGCCGCGCCAGCGACGCCCGCACCAATCACGGCGCCAGTGCTGCCACCCATCTTCTGGCCGACGACGTTACCCAATGCGCCGCCCAAGCCACCGCCCAGCGCGGCAGTGCCGTCACCAGCCATTGCACCTTGAGCAACCAGAAGCCCCAGAACCAGAGCGGGCAGTGTTAAACGCATGACAAAAACCTCAAAAATAGGGGTACACAAAAAGAGGGCGAGATTGAATGCTTTTGCGCGGATAAAGTCCAGCACGCCGGTCCAACTTCGCGATTGGCGACGGTTGGACAGCGTTTAACGAAAAGGTTTTATCGCGGACAAAAAAAAGCCCGCTGGGGAAACGGGCCAGGTGTTGCTTTCTAACGGATGAGTCGAGATTACGGAGGGTGTTGTGAAAACTTCGTGAAAGATCCCCTCCTTCAAAAAAATTGTCATAAAACTTTTCAGGCATGAAAAACCCCGCTCTATGGCGGGGTCTGCCTGACGTTCGATTACTTCCTGACCGGCGCTGCCACCTTAGGTAAAAATTTGCCCTTCAGTACCCGACACGCCCTCGTCTTGATCTTGTCGACCTCAGTCTGATCCTCGCCGAAACTGGCCACATACTGGGTCTGACCACACCGCACGGAGTTGTTGATCGGAAATTCTGCGCCATCGTCCTCGATATACGGATCAACCATCTCTCCACCCCTTTCAAAAAGCGCGATCGACAGCGGCAAGCCCTTTGCCTGAAGGAACATCGATCGCCAAGGTTTGTGAGACTAGCCGGTCACCAACGGACCTGCCGTTCGGATTTCTCCGTGACCGACGAATGGCTTCTCACCTTTTACCTCAACTTGACCGCAGTCCCGGTCACAAACACCACGACCATTCCGCCCTTACCGGCCGGCATGCTGATCTCATAATCAAGCCCGACCACCGCGTCCGCCTGAAGCGCCAGCGCCCGCTCCTTGATCTCATCGGTGGCCTGAACGCGTGCTTCCTTCAACGCTCGCTCCAGTGTCTGGGAACGCCCGCCGAAAAAGTCGCGCATCCCGGCAAACACGTCGCGGACAACGTTGATCCCTTGCACCGACTCGGCGCTGACGATGTCCAGGTAGGCGGTAATTTGCCGACCTTCGATGGACTGGGTCGTGGTGATGATCATAGGTGTTCCTTCCTGTTCAGATAGTCAGCCAACGCGTCAAGCGCAGGCAAAGTGACGGGTTCATTGGCCGAGTTGCTGGCCACCGGATGGGATGTGTAGCAGACGATGAACATCTCGGCCTTCGGGTCGACATAAATGCGCTGCCCATGGACCTGCTTCGTTTTCGCTTGGTTATCGGCAGGATGATGTATTTAAGGCCGGATTGCGGAGTAGATGGGGCATACGAACGGGAATATGATCCGGCAGCATTCCCATATCGCCCTTTTTCAGACGCCAAAAACCACAAACCCCCGACTTTCTCTAGGAAAATCAGGGGTTTGTGTTTGCAGAATGTGGCGGTGAAGGAGAGATTCGAAAGTGCCCGCACCCTCGATCGTGCCGACAACACCCCCGGTTTACAAGGGCTCCAGCGGTGCCAGGTGCACGAAAGCATTCCCACGCCATTCCCACGGGCAAGAATGTGCACCTCAGTACGCGTGCGCGTCACCCGTATAGGAGGCTGTTTTCCAAAATCTAGAGGGGGGCAAAAAAAGAGTAACATCAGTAACATTTTTTGATTTTCAGCCGCAAACCATTGAAATACATAGGTTTTGTTTGAGTCGGAAAAGGTAATCTTTAAGTAATATTTAAGTAATCTGATTACTCTATTTAAATGTAAGCCCTCATCACACTGAAAGCCTTACAAATCAACACCTTACAAATTAATTACTTTTTCAGTTACTCCACTATTACTCCTTTTTGTAATCCTCAAGCCCACGGAATACGAGGCCTCCAGCTTGAAAGCTCAACGCAGTTACTGAAATTACTCTTTCTCAGACCTCCCCCCCTTCCCAGCAATTACAGAGCATCCAGCCCCTCACCGGAATCCACCCCTCCGTGCAGGGTTCCGCAGGCTTTTTCCACCCCAGATTCGCGGATACAGCCCCCACCCTGGGCGGGTTTGGGGTGGGTGCAGGTTTGCAGAAAAAACGACACATTTAGCCCGCAGGCGTGGCGGGGGGACGACAGCGCGCGCCAAATGAAAATGCGCTCCTCGTCACGCCGCATAGAAGGCGACCTTCCGGTTCTCAAATTCGTGGATGGAATGCCGGCCGGCATGACCAAGTTATCTGCGTTCCCAAAAGCAATGGAGCAAATTCCGCCTGTATTCGGAGTTAAAAATCTCAATCAATTCGTGCGATACTCGAAGAATTTCGTGCAAGGATCAGAGCATGTACATCCGACGATTGAACATCACCAACATACGTTCTATAAAAAATTTCGATCTACGTTTCTCAGCTGGAGAAGCGGCAGGATGGCATGTAATTTTGGGAGCAAACGGGTCGGGTAAGTCTAGTGTTGTCAGATCATTAGCGCTTGCACTTGCCGGCCCGAAGGAAGCCGTCGCTCTTCGCCAAAATTGGAACACATGGCAGCGAAACGGCGCCCCAGGGAGCAAAATTCAACTGCAGTTTGACTCAGGACAAAAAGATATATTTACAGGAAAAGGACGTCCAAACTCGACAATTGATGTTGATATCGAACTAAGGCCAATCGAGACGTCGATTGGTGGTCCACGAATTGAGGTAGCGGTTACCTCCGGAGTGACTCGAGCAACTCGTTCCATCTGGGGAACGAACTCAGGTTGGTTTTCTGCTTCCTTTGGGCCCTTCCGCCGCTTCACGGGAGGCGATCAAGCATTTGACCGGCTTTTCTATTCAAACCCACGGTTAGCCTCACATTTATCTGCTTTTGGCGAGGACGTAGCACTAACTGAAGGATTGAGATGGTTGCGCGAACTTCGCGTTAAGCAACTTGAGGGCATTTCGGAGGAAAGGCACCTTCTCGACCATTTAATCGAATTCCTAAATAACTCAGACCTCCTTCCGCATGGTGCAAAAATTGTAGAGGTAAAGAGTGAGGAAGTCGTTCTCAGTGATGCGAACGGCGCTTTCGTAAGTGTAGAACAGATGAGTGACGGTTACAGATCAGTGCTTTCCATGATATTTGAGATTCTTAGACAAATGACGAAGTCATATGGAATTGATGATGTAATTCGATCGCTCGATGTTACTGCAGGCGCTGTCAATTTACCTGGAGTGGTATCAATTGACGAAGTCGATGCTCACTTACATCCCTCGTGGCAAAAAGAAATTGGACCGTGGTTCACGAAATGCTTTCCACAAATTCAGTTCATAGTAACTACACATAGCCCTATAATTTGTCGTAATGCAACTACAGTATGGCGCCTACCAAACCCTGGAACAGAAGAAAAATCTGGTCGAATAGAAGGTAATGACCTCAACCGCTTGATGCACGGATCTATTCTCGAAGCCTATGGCACGGAATTTTTTGGACGCGACATTGCGCGCTCCGAAGATTCACAACACATGCTTAGTGAATTAGCTACATTAAACAGAGGGGCCTTAAAAGGTCGATTAAACGAAACTGAGAAAGCTCGTATGGATGAACTTCGGGCAATGTTCCCTACTCGAGCCAGCGACATAGTTCAAGAGCAGTGAGAAAAACAACATGCTGCTAATTCAGAATCTGGACTTACCAGAAGACACAGCCGCCGTAATTAATATCCTACAACATTTAATAGACCTACAAGAAGATTACCCTACCAAAGTAAAAATGGCCGACAAGGCCTGGACTTCACGAAACTCCAATGCGCTAAAGAAAGCCGCATTCCGATCCATTAGAGCAACTTTAGCTAAAATGTGCGTTGGTTCAGTACGCTGTTCTTATTGCGAGGACTCACTAGCAGACGAAGTTGAGCATATTCTTCCAAAGAGCCTTTTCCCCGAGCAAGCATTCCAGTGGCAAAATTATTTATTTGCATGCGGCCCCTGCAACGGACCAAAAAGCAACAGATATGGTGTGATACTAAATAATTCAGTATCAGAGTTCATACGAAAGAAAGATGATCTGATAGTACCACCGCCCGGTGGGCAATCGGCGCTAATCAATCCTCGAATAGAAGACCCAACACTTTTCTTGGAGCTTGATCTAGGAGGCGTCACTCCGGATGGTACGGTTTTAGACGCAACCTATGAATTCATTGTGCATGATGGCTTATCAGCCACTGACCAAGCTCGTGCGAAGTTCTCAATTCTCGTACTCGGTTTAAATAGAGAGGTTATTCGCGCGGCTCGGGAGAATGCATTTAGCGGCTTCCGCGCGCGTCTGAAGGAATATGTAGACGCCCGCCAACAAAACGCTTCACAGGCCGAACTATCCATTTTAAAGCAGGCCATCCTCAATACGCCGCACTTAACCGTTTTTTTTGAAATGCGCCGCCAACGAGGATGGCTCCCTCAGATTAACCATCTTTTCTCCAGTGCTCCTGAAGCAATCGACTGGCAAACACACTAACGTCAAAGAAACCTTAGCAAGCACTTTATAAAACAAGGAACGTTATGAACTTAAAAGAAGAACTAACAAACATCACAACCGGATACGCCGCTGAAACCATACGTACTAGGTTACTGGTGAAATTTGTTGAATCCTCTGCCAAGAAAAAAGCAGAGGAAACTATTGAAATGCACTCAACCATTCAAAAATTATTATCGGGCGAATTAGCACACAAGAAGAAACACCCTCAAGACAGAAGCACCATCGAAGTCCCAACAAAGCTCCTAATAGATCTAGCCTCCCCTCTAGAAAAAACAGGAAAAGATTTATTAAGCCTACCAGAGCTATGCTTGCGCATGGCATACGTCCATTTGGTCACACTTTTTGAGGCTGCACTAAGCGATATAATTAGGACCACACTTACATACAAGCCAAACATTCTAAAATCCAAAAGACAAATCTCTTACGAGGACGTACTTAGTGAGCCAGACATGACATCATTATTACTAAAAATAATAGATAAAGAAATTTCAGATATGACGTACGGATCCACAGAGGAAACAATTGACTACCTACAAAACAAACTACATTTACCAGTAACTTTTTCGGACGAAGAACACTTAGAGCTCGAAACAATAAAAGCACAACGTAACCTACTAGTTCACAACCAAGGGAAAATAGATGCAAAATACCTAAAGAAAAAAATTTCTGGTGATTTTTCTTTGGGCGACAACATCATAATTACGGAAAAAGATTGGGATGCCGCCAACCTTTTATTTGGAGGAATAATCAACTCACTCGAACTCGCGATAATAAGAAAATTTAAATTAACTTAAAACCACCCAGAGAAGTTAAGTATTTCTACCATCTATAGTGGCCCACCCAACTCGAATGTTTGAAAGCGAATCACCTCCTCCCCGAGCCATTCATTCACTTGTAACATTCGAGCTTGCAATGGCTCCAACTCATTCAGTCCCCACACCAAGGCTGCCTCACGCATCGAGCCGAACCCCCCGGAGTTCTGTGGCACAATGCCCATCAGTTGTGGATAAATACGCAGGGCCGCCAGCAGATCGTCACGGCTGATGTTCTTGATCGAACCAAAATCATCCTTGGCCGCCACCTCGCTGATCGGGATCAGTTGGATGCCGTCTTTCTTTCCACCAGGTGCATACATGAAGAGATTGCGGAAGTTGCCCGGGCCTTTACTGCTCTTCATCGCGCCGCGTAGATCAGTGACAAAATCCTCGTTCTGCGCCGCGTCGGTCATGTAGAGAATGAAGCCGGCATGGCTGCCATTCTGGTAATACTTGCGCCGAAACAAGGTCGCCGCCTCATTGAGCAGGGCGCTCTGCAGCGCCGACAACCACTCAGGTAAGCCATAGATCTCCTGGTTGATGTCCGCCTCCCGCAGGTGGCAGATGCTGTCTTTCCGAAATTCGTGTTCATCGCGCCAGCCACGCACTTGGAAGTAACTCCCCTCCTCGACGCCACGGCGCACAAACTTGGCCATTGCCGGCAACAAGCCCAACGCCTGGCGAAGCATATTGTCGCGCTTCTCCAAGTAGGTATTGCCACACCAAATGAAATCCAGAGCGACCTGTTCGAAGGCCTGGCGGCTCAATAGTTTGTGCGGGATGAAGGTCCGGGCCAGCGCATTGCGCTTGAAATTAAGCCCCGATTGGAGGTACACGCTGGCCCTGGTCGACTTGGCCAAACCATCCAGCGATAGCGGCGGCTCGTACCAGCGCCCGTTCGACCAGCACTCCAGGTAGTCAAGGATCTCCCGGCCATCGAGTAGCCGTTGTCAGCGCTCAGGCTGTGCTGCACGTTGCCGCCATACCAGATGATTTCATCGATCTCGGCCTTCACGCCCTGGAGCGTGTAGGTCAGTTCCGGGATCAGATCCGGGCGGCCCCGGGCAAGGGTGTAGCTCAGGGTCGCGCTGCCCCGTTGTAGGCGATTGAACTCGGCCCGTGCAGCCCGTAGGGCGGACTGCTGATCACTGTAGGTATGGCGCAGGTCCTTGAGGTTTTCGCCGCCGCCTCCAATGGCTTCCTGCTTCTTGGCACTGTTCACGTCGTAGTAATAGGCACGCACACCGTCGTAGCTGTCGCGATCGGCTTGCAGATACCGGTGCTGGTCGCCATCGACGCGGGTCAAGGTGATATGGGGTAGGGCCAAGCCGCTGGCCGTCTTGCCACCGCCGGCTGGCATACACAGCAGGCAGCCTGCTTTGACCGTTGCCACGGCATCGAACTCTTCGCCGAGTCGACTGATCAGGTTGGCATCCGATTCATTGGCCTGGTCGAGCTGCAGGATGGGTAGACCGCCCAGGGCTTCGGCAATCGTTGCCTTGAGTCCATTGCCACTGGCGATGGCACCCAGCACTTCACCCAGAGTGGAATTGCTCCAGCTGCGCTCGCGTTTGGTCTTGAGCCCTGTCCGCAGATCCGCCGACCTGAGGGCGATGCTGTTGGCTGTGATCAGCGGTTTTGCCGAGCTTGGCTTCGAGGTCTGCAAACTTCGTTGCAAGCGCATCGTGTTTGCCAGTCAGCGCCTGCAGATCGGATTGGGCTTTTTCATTGGCGTCGAGCGTGCTGCCCACTGCATCAGTCAGGTGGCTGGTCGGCAGCGCGCGCACGTCGAGCAATGATGCGGGCTTGTAGCTGGCAGTTTTACAGGTCTCGGAGTTAGGGGCTTCGCGCGCGTGACGGCAGCATCTGCGTCATGAATGAAGCCACCCACCCACCGATGGACCCTCGCCGCCAGGCCAAGTTTTTGTACTGGACGGGTTGGCGCGTCACCGATATCGCCGACTTCCTGAGCGAGAAAGAGAAAACTATCCACTCCTGGAAGGCCCGCGACGACTGGGACCGGGCGGACAACGTCGAGCGCATTGGTGGCGCGTTGGAAGCCCGGCTGGTGCAGTTAATCCTCAAGGAGGGCAAGTCCGGGGGCGACTTCAAGGAAATCGACCTGCTGCATCGGCAACTGGAGCGGCAGGCGCGTATTCAGCGCTTCCAGGGCGGCGGTACCGAAACCGACCTCAATCCGAAATTGGCTGCGCGCAACGCTGAAGCCAAGAAGCAACCCAAGCGTAACGATTTCTCCGAGGAAGACTTCGAGAAGCTTGAAGAGGCTTTTCGAGACGATTGCTTTACCGCCGGCATTTTCCCGAGTCGACCAAGCTGGCCGAGAATAGCTTCGGGCATTACCTGGACCTTTGGCTGACAATCAAGAGTAACAGCGTCGCCGCGACCTCTTTTCGCGGGTACAAGAACAAGGCGGAGGTCCATGTAAGGCCACGCTGGGGTGACATTCAGATCGATCAGATTGACCACTTGGACCTGCAAGAGTGGATTCAAGGGCCGTTGTCGAAGCGGCTCAAGAACAAGACCATTCGCGACATCATCAGCAATGTGCGCCAGGTGTTCCGGCTCTACCGCACCCGGAAGAAAGTCGCGCACGACCCAACCGAGGGGTTGTTCGTCCGCCTTCCCGATCCCGAAGCCCCTGACCCGTTCACAAGGGCAGAAATCAAGCAGATCCTCGAAACCCCCACCAGCCGAACCCAGGAGCTGTTGATGGTGCAGTTCATGATATGGGCAGGCCCGCGGGTGTCGGAGACAATCGCTCTAGCCTGGGAGGATGTCGACCTGAAACAAGGCACGGTGACTTTCCGACGATCCAAAGTGCGTGGAGCCTATCGAGTGACGAAAACCCGACGCTCGACGCGCAAGGTGCGTCTGTTGGAGCCGGCGTGGGATGCACTGCGCAAGCTGGACGCGATCAACCAGCTCAAGACTGTGGACACCGTCGATATCGTCGAGCGTGACAACAAGACAGTCCGCAAGCACAAGTTGCACTTCGTATTCCTGAACACCAAGAGCGGTCTGCCACACGTCAGCGACTTTGTCGTGAGGGACAGGTTCTTCAAAGCGCACTTGAAAGCAGCCGGCGTGCGCTATCGCGGACCTGGCCAATGCCGGCACACCTACGCCAGCCAGTTGCTGACCACAGGCGTGGCCTCAGTCGATTGGATCGCGGAGCAGATGGGCCACACCAGCGCAAATATGATCCGCCAGCACTATGGGACGTGGATTAATGAGGATGGACCAGACGTCATCGGAATGCTTCAACTTGCCCTGAACCTTTAGGCATTTTCACAAGGGGGCCAAATTGGCCCCAACAAGTGGTTCAAAAGATGGTTTTTATAACCTTGTCGACCCCGGCAATCAGTTCGCCTACTTCGTCAACCGTTGGATCGGTCGGGTTTTTATGACCACATTTATTTCGAATGTCGCCAAGAAACTGGATATGCCTAGACTGCGACAGTTCAATGACACCAGCTGCCTTTAGCGCATCGTTGAGCACTGCGATAGTTCCAGATTTCTTGGGCAAGTTGTGGTTGTCACATACCTGCTTCAGATGGCCTTCCAGTACGACTCCGGCGACAGCGCCAGCAGCACGAGCAAATTTGTTTTTTAGCAGCTCTCTAGCAACATCAAGTTCGGAATCAAAGAGATCTGCTTGTACCAATTGCTTGATGTCAAAGAGTGAACTCTCGAAACGCTTCTCTATGGACTCAAGGATAGCTAACTGCTGCTGCAGCAATGGGACTGCGGCAGACATGTCAACGATCACGTTCCCGCCATACCGAGTTGACGAAAGGTCTTGGCAAGCATCCTCGATTCGATAAGTCTCGACATCAAACGACTTTCGCGTTTTAGGTCGCTCGTAAAACTTTACGAAGTCAGCATATCGGTCGGGTAGTAGCTGTTTTACGACGACTAGAGCTTCGGAATACCAGTGGTTGTAGCAAATCTTGAAAGGCCTAAGACTCTTGTCGAGCTTTTCGATTTTCTCTTCGGACCATTGCGCCTGTTTCAATGAGGCTCGCCACTTCGCCCCCCCCAATGAGGCCCGGAGAAGTGCTTGAAGAACTCGCTCCCCCTCGTGAAGTAAAGCCTTCAGATCTTTCCGGTACTTTTCTAAATTGGATACTGTCATTGCTCCCTCGGATGTAGATGACCAGATTGATCGTCGGCCGAAGGAGGCAGAGTAATGGCATTTTTCTGCCACGACTAGTTGACCACCCACGGTTTTTCCCAGACCAGCTTCGCCCCCCTCGGGGGTAGTCGAAGTTTTGCTTTTATGAGGTTCTACAGCGAAGAAAGAAGCTCTGGAGCTAGCTGGCACCTGAACAGATTGCCCGAGCGTTCCCATGGATGTTCCCATATGGGCCTTTTTTGACCCTCTGAAAACACAAAACCCCTGAAAACTTTAACGTTTTCAGGGGTTTTGTCGTTTCAAATTTGGCGGTGAAGGAGAGATTCGAACTCTCGATACAGTTTCCTGTATACACACTTTCCAGGCGTGCTCCTTAAGCCACTCGGACACTTCACCGTATCTCTTCAAACATGTTCTGTCTGTCGAGGCGCGCTAATGTAGTCGAAAGCTTTTCCGATGGCAAACATTTTTTCAGAATTTTCATGCGGTTAACGCGATTCAGCGTTTCCGGTCGTTCCCGGCCATGGCAAACCGGCCAATCTCCGGCTTCGTGCCCTCTTCTATATAGAGGGCAATGCGCAGCAGGTACGGCGGGCTGCGCCTGACGGGCGGGCAAAGGGTGACTGGCGGGTCAGTCACGGCGCTTTACCTGGCTTGCGGCGGTGGGTAACGTCTGCCCAACTTTATTGAAAGGAATAGCGTCATGAGTGAGTTGATTTCCTACCATCTCGAAGACGGTATCGCGACCCTGACCTTGAGCAATGGCAAGGTCAATGCCATCTCCCCGGATGTGATTGCCGAGTTCAACGCAGCGCTGGATCGGGCAGTGACTGATCGTGCGGTGGTGATCATTACCGGCCAGCCGGGCATTCTCTCTGGCGGTTATGACCTGAAGGTGATGACGGCCGGTCCTAGAGAAGCCGTGGCGCTGGTGACCGCTGGCTCGACCCTTGCCCGCCGCCTGCTGTCGCACCCCTTCCCGGTGATCGTGGCGTGCCCGGGGCATGCGGTGGCCAAGGGCGCATTCCTGCTGTTGTCGGCTGACTATCGCATCGGCGTTGAAGGTGCGTTCAGCATTGGCCTGAACGAAGTGCAGATCGGCATGACCATGCACCACGCGGGCATCGAGATTGCCCGTGACCGCCTGAACAAAGTGGCGTTGCAGCGTTCTGTGGTCAACGGCGAGATGTTCAATCCACAAGGCGCCCTGACTGCCGGCTTCCTCGATGTCGTGGTCTCGCCTGAAGAACTTCAAGGCGCGGCACTGGCGGCGGCTCGTCAGTTGAAGAAGATCAACATGACCGCGCACAAGAACACCAAGTTGAAAGTGCGCAAAGCGCTGCTGGATGCCCTGGACAACGCGATCATCCAGGATCAGGAGCATTTGGGCTAAGCCCGGATCAGCTGCAACGAAAAAGCCCGACCGTCGTGTCGGGCTTTTTCGTACATGTCGATGTTAAACATCTGTGACCGCTCTAGACCGCATCTGACCAAATAGTCGGAAACATCAGCTCAAACATCGACCATCTCCCACTTCCCTGGGAGCAATTGCCGAAAACAGTGCACATCCGTACACTGCGCCACCTTTTGTCCCGGTGGGGCCTGTAAATGCTGTTTTTGTGCCGTATGTCATTGATGGGTCTGCACTTTATCGTGGCGGGTGTGCTGGGGGTGATGCTCGGCCTGTGCCGGCCGTTCAATCCGGACAACAGCCGCCTGTGCGCACGCCTGTACGCATGGCCGGCCATGTGCATTTTGCGTTTGCGAGTGAAGGCCGAAGTCGGGCCGTTGATGGATAAACCCGACAGCTGTGTAATCATCGCCAATCACCAGTCCAACTATGACCTGTTTGTGTTTGGCAACGTGGTGCCCCGTCGTACCGTGTGCATCGGCAAAAAGAGCCTGAAGTGGGTGCCGCTGTTCGGGCAATTGTTCTGGTTGGCCGGCAATGTGCTGATCGACCGTGGCAATGCACAAAAGGCACGCAAGTCGATGTTGACCACCACCCACACCCTGCAAA
This sequence comes from Pseudomonas sp. EU05-FHT14B02, assembly GCF_058791055.1. NCBI lineage: Bacteria > Pseudomonadati > Pseudomonadota > Gammaproteobacteria > Pseudomonadales > Pseudomonadaceae > Pseudomonas > Pseudomonas sp. EU05-FHT14B02. The sequence continues at coordinate 190,249 of NZ_JBYTDD010000007.1, forward strand.
ACAAAGACACCTCGATCTGGGTTTTCCCGGAAGGCACGCGCAACTTGGGTGAGGACTTGCTGCCATTCAAGAAGGGCGCCTTTCAGATGGCGATTGCCGCAGGGGTACCGATTGTCCCGGTGTGCGTCAGCAGTTACGTCAAACACATGCGGTTGAACCGCTGGCGCAGCGGGAAAATCCTGATTCGCTCGTTGCCGGCGATTCCCACCGCCGGATTGAGCATGGACGACATGCCCCTGCTGATCGCCCAGTGCCGCGAGCAGATGCGTGAATGCATCGAATCGATGGACCGGCAACTGCAAGCCGCCTGAAAAATAAACCCGCCTGGTGCGGGTTTTCTTTTGCCTGTGCGTCTTTGCCCAGAACTCGGCAGATTTAACTGACTCTCAAACACTGCAAGGCTAAGCTGATCCACACTGCCAATGCATTCGTTGCCAATTGAAAGCTGCCAAAAGAAGTGAACCACCATCATGGGTAGAGTTGTTGCTGCTGCGGTTTATAGCGCCGGTAAGAGAGTCACTAATATCACCCTTGACGAAGGCGCAGCCTGGGCTGCAAAGCCCGGGCACTTTGTCTGGATCGGCCTCGAAGAGCCGAATGCCGAGGAGCTCTACAATCTGCAACGCCAGTTCAACCTGCACGAACTGGCTATCGAGGACGCCCTGGAAAAGCACAGCCGACCGAAGCTGGAAACCTTCGGCGATGCGCTGTTCATCGTGACCTATTCCCCCATCCGGGATGAGGGCAAACTCAAGTTCATCGAGACGCATATCTTTGCCGGAAATGGCTACATCATTACTGCGCGCAACGGTCACTCCGCGTCCTACGCCCATGTCCGCCAACGCTGTGAGGCGCGTCCGCTATTGCTTGAGCACGGGGAGGATTTCGTACTCTATGCCATCCTCGATTTCGTGATCGAAAACTACCAGCCGATGGGCGAAGCCATTCACGGGGAAATCGATGAGTTGGAGCGCAACGTGTTGTGCGGCTCGCTGAATGACTACGACATCCAGAAGCTGCATGGCCTGCGTCGTGATGTTTTGCGCTTGCGTCGCTATGTGGCACCGATGATTGAGATCGGGGAGGAATTGCAGAGGCTGAGCTTCCCGTTCATCGACAAGAACATGCGCCCGTACTTTCGCGATGTACAGATTCATGTAACGCGGCAGATGGAAGACCTGACGACGCTGGCGGATATTGCCAGCCAGACAATTGAGGTCGGGGTGCTGTTGGAGGCCTCTCGCCAGAGCGTGGTGCAACGCAAGTTTGCGGCCTGGGCGGCGATTCTGGCCTTCCCGACGGCAGTGGCGGGAATCTACGGGATGAATTTCCAGAACATGCCGGAGTTGGGCTGGCACTACGGGTATTTCGGGGTGCTGGGGTTTATTACGGTGGGTTGTCTGGGGTTGTGGGCGAGCTTCAAGAAATCGGGGTGGCTGTAGGAGCGAGCCTGCTCGCGAAAAACCTGAGAGCACCGTTGGCTGTCAGGTTTGGCGCGTTATCGTTCACGACCATCGCGAGCAGGGTTCGCTCCTACAGGTTTTAAACAGCTGTTGGCTTGTGCGCGACAAACCGCATCATCCACTCGGCAACCGTGGTGCCGTGGTGTTCCTGTTCCAGGCTCGCGATCCCTTTGGAGTAGACCTGCTCGCCCAGTGCCTGTTGGCGAATATCCAGCAGGGCACGGGAGTAGTCGTGGATGAATTCCGGATGCCCCTGGAAACACAGCACCTGATCGTTGATGTGGTAGGCGGCAAACGGGCAGAAGTCGCTGGAAGCGATGACCGTGGCGTTCTCCGGCAGCGACGTGACCTGATCCTGGTGGCTGATCAGTAGCGTCAATTCTTCGCGGACCGGGTTCATCCATGGCGCCTTGGCAGCCAATTTGTAGTTGTGGGTGCCGACGCCCCAGCCCTGGGTCGCACGCTCGCTCTTGCCACCGAGCAGCAACGCCAGCAACTGATGACCGAAGCAGACGCCCAGCAACTTGTCGCCGCGCTCGTAGCGGGTCAGCAGATATTTCTTGAGGGTTTCGATCCACGGGTCGGTGCCGAAAGAGTCGGCCTTGCTGCCCGTCACCAAGTAAGCGTCGAACGTCAGGTCGTCGCTTGGGTACTCACCCTGCACCACGTTGTAGACCGTGAACTCGGCGGCAATTGGCTGCTGCGAAAACAGGTGTTTGAACATCTGCCCGTAGCCCTGATATTGGTCAACCAATTCCGGACGCAGGTGGTCGGTTTCCAGAATGCAGATGCGTAACGACATAAAAAATACCTGACACGTGATGGGAATAATGCACACCCCAGAGCCTGCCTTGAAACGCTGTGACAAGGCAAGCCCCGAAATGCATCATATCCCCCTTAGAACCCCTCCCCTTTGGCGGCCTTCTCCAGCAGCAAGGCGGGAGGCGCGAACCGCTCGCCATACTGTGTGGCCAGATACTGGGCTCGGGCCACAAAGTCCTGCACGCCGTACTGGTTGATGAACTGCAGCGCACCTCCGGTCCAGGCGGCGAAACCGATGCCGAAGATCGAGCCAATGTTGGCATCCGCCGTCGAGGTCAACACACCCTCCTCCACACAGCGTACGGTTTCGATGGCTTGCACGAACAGCAGGCGATCACGCACGTCCTTGGGTGAAATCTGCCCGTCGGCTTTCTCGAAGCGGGTTTTCAACTCAGGCCACAGGTGTTTCTGGCCGCCCGCCGGATACTCGTAGAAACCTCCACCGCCAGCCTTGCCCGGACGCTTGAACTCATTGAGCAACAAGTCAATCACGGTAAATGCCGGGTGTTCTGTCAGCGGTTTGCCTTCTGCTTGCAGGTCCTTGGCCGTTTGCTGGCGGATATGGTTCATCAGGCTGAGGGAAACTTCGTCAGAGATCGCCAGCGGTCCTACCGGCATCCCGGCCTTGCGCGCTTCAGTCTCGATCATGGCCGCGCTCACGCCCTCACCCAGCATGGCAATGCCTTCATTGGTGAAGGTGCCGAACACCCGCGACGTGAAGAAACCGCGGCTGTCATTGACCACAATCGGGGTTTTCCTGATTTGCAGGACGTAATCGAAGCCGCGGGCCAGGGTTTCATCGCTGGTGTTGGCGCCCTTGATGATTTCCACCAGCGGCATTTTTTCCACGGGGCTGAAAAAATGCAGGCCGATGAACTTGCTCTGATCGGGCACGGCACACGCCAGGCCGCTGATCGGCAAGGTCGAGGTGTTGGAGGCGATCACCGCGTCCGCGCCGACGACCTTCTGCGCCGCCAACGAGACTTTGGCCTTCAGATCTCGATCCTCGAACACGGCCTCGATGATCAGGTCGCAACCGGCTAGGTCGGCATCGCTTTCGCTGGTTTGAATGCGCGACAGAACGGTGTCACGTTGCTCGATGCTCATTTGTCCGCGAGCAACCTTCTTGTCCAGCAGCGCCGCCGAATGCGCCTTGCCCTTCTGCGCCGCCGCGAGGTTGATGTCCTTGAGCACCACATCGATCCCCGCCGACGCACTGACAAACGCAATACCGGCGCCCATCATCCCGGCGCCAAGCACGCCGACCTTGCGGGTGACATAAGGCGCAAAGCCTTGAGGCCGCGAGCCGCCGGCATTGATTTCGTTGAGCTGGAACCAGAACGTGCCAATCAGGTTTTTCGAGACCTGGCCGGTGGTCAGTTCGGTGAAGTAACGGGTTTCGATCAAGTGCGCCGTGTCGAAGTCCACCTGGGCGCCCTCGACCGCTGCGCAGAGGATTTTCTCTGGCGCGGGCATGGTGCCCTGGGTTTTGCTGCGCAGGATCGACGGCGCAATCGCCAGCATCTGCGCAACTTTCGGGTTTGACGGTGTGCCGCCCGGAATCTGGTAGCCCTTCACGTCCCAGCGCTGCACCGCCGCTGGATTGGCCAGAATCCACGTCCGCGCCTTGGCCAACAAGTCTTCGTGATCGGTCGCCAGCGCGTCAATCAATCCTGCCTGCAATGCCTGTGGTGGCCGCACTTTCTTGCCTTCAAGCAAATAAGGCAGGGCTTTTTCCAGGCCGAGCATGCGCACCATGCGTACCACGCCTCCGCCGCCTGGCAGCAGGCCAAGGGTGACTTCCGGCAGGCCGAGCTGCACCGACGGGTGGTCCAGCGCCACGCGGTAATGGCAGGCCAGACAGATTTCCCAGCCGCCGCCCAGTGCGGCGCCATTGATCGCCGCGACCACAGGCTTGCCGAGGGTTTCCAGGGTGCGCAACTGGCCCTTGAGGCTCAGCACCATGTCGTAGAAGGCCTTGGCCTGGGGTTTGCCAACCTTGATCAGTTCATTGAGATCGCCGCCAGCGAAAAATGTCTTCTTGGCCGAGGTGATGATCACACCGGCGATACTGTCCTTGTCGGCTACCAGGCGCGTAACGCAGTCCGCCATGGCCTCGCGATACACCGCGTTCATGGTGTTGGCGCTCTGGCCCGGCATGTCGATGGTCAGGACGACGATCTGGTCCTGGTCTTTTTCGTAACGAATGGCTTCGTTCATAACTGGGTTCCTTGATGTCCGGGCTCAGAGGCGTTCGATGATGGTGGCAATGCCCATGCCGCCGCCGACACACAGGGTCGCGAGGCCATAACGCAGGCGCCGGGCTTCCAGCTCATCGAGCAGCGTGCCTAGAATGGCGCAGCCAGTGGCGCCCAGCGGGTGGCCCATGGCGATTGAGCCGCCGTTGACATTGACCTTGTCCGGATCGACGGCCATGTCCTTGATGAATTTCAACACCACCGACGCGAACGCCTCGTTGACCTCGAACAGGTCGATGTCTTCGACTCGCAGCCCGGCCTTGGCCAGTGCCTTGCGGGTCGCCGGCGCGGGGCCGGTGAGCATGATGGTCGGGTCAGTGCTGGTGACCGCCGTGGCAACAATCCGCGCCCGTGGCTGCAGGCCCAGCGCCCGGCCCTTGGCTTCGGAGCCGATGAGCATCAGCGCCGCGCCGTCGACAATCCCGGAGCTGTTGCCGGGGGTGTGCACATGGTTGATCCGCTCGACATGGCTGTAGACCCGCAGCGCGGTGGCATCGAAGCCCATCTGCCCCATCATCTCGAAACTCGGCTTGAGCTTGCCCAGGCCTTCCAGGGTCGAGTCGGCGCGGATGAACTCATCGTGATCGAGCAGGATGATGCCGTTCTGGTCCTGCACCGGCACCAGCGACTTTTTGAACGAACCGTCGGCCCGCGCCCGTGCAGCCTTTTGCTGGGAATGCAACGCGTAGGCATCGACGTCCTGACGGCTGAAGCCTTCAAGGGTGGCGATCAGGTCGGCACCCACGCCCTGTGGCGTGAAGTGACTGTGCAGGTTGGTCGCCGGGTCCAGCGCCCAGGCCCCGCCATCGCTGCCCATTGGCACCCGGGACATCGACTCGACACCACCGACCACCACCAGGTCTTCGAAACCGGAACGCACTTTCATCGCGCCGAGGTTCACAGCCTCCAGCCCCGAAGCACAGAACCGGTTGATCTGTACTCCCGCCACGCTGACATCCCAATCGGCCACCTGAGCGGCAGTCTTGGCGATGTCGGAACCTTGATCACCAATCGGGGTTACGCAGCCAAGCACCACATCATCAACCTGGCTGGTGTCCAGCGCTGTGCGCTGTTGCAGTGCGGTGAGCAAACCAGCCACCAGGTTCACCGGTTTGACGCTGTGCAAGGCGCCATCGGCCTTGCCTTTGCCACGGGGCGTGCGTAACGCGTCGAAAATCAATGCTTGGGTCATGACGTCCTCGAACCGTAGTGCAGGTGGGTAAATACCGAGTGCCCACTCTTGGCCCGAGCCGCGTTTGATTCAATGACCGCAGCGCTCACAGACGTTGACGCACACGCTCAGACGAACGGTAGTCAGCTACCATTCAGGACACCAAGCTGTCTAGCCAACGGGTGCCAAAGAAGCTGGCATTAGGCCTCATGTCATTTTTAAAGCAAATTTAAAGAACACCATACGAAATGGATCTAAGCCAAGCGTACCGCGGGCTCTAAGGTGAACTTGTACGAAGTTGTCGTCGGGTTTTGCCGAGGCACTCGTCACTACAGGAAGTGCAACGCGCTGCCATCATGGAGCTATGCGGGCAGGCATCAGGAAATAACAAAAAAGGCGGTCAAGCCATGTTCAAACAATCGAAAGTACGTCAAGCCGGGCTCATCCTTTTCGCCACCACGCTGTTGTTGATATTGCCGAACCTGACCAAGGTCATCGGCTAGTCGCGTCTATAAAGCTACGGCGTCACAGTTTTTGAATTGCCACTCTCAAAATGTGACTGGCCCGCTACCCGGGCCAGCGTGGCTGTGCCAATCTTTGCGGCACTTGCACGACATGGACGGCGATCACTTGAAAATGCTCATTCTGCTCGGGGCCACGCTGTTCGGCTCGCCCCTGTATGCCGCACAGCTGGACCTGGAGCTGGGCGCGAACAGTCGCACCTGGCAGACCGAGCAATTGCTCAAGCATCCTCAGGTTCAAACCATCGACATCCGCAACGACGTTTCCTACAAGCGGGACATGAGCTACCGCGCCGTGCCGCTGTCCGCACTGCTGGACGGCATCAAGCCTGAAGACCACCTGCAAGCCGTTGCGCTGGATGGTTTTGCCGCCGAAATGAGCGCCGCGCCGTTGCTCAATACCCAGGGTGCACAGGCGTGGCTGGCGATTGAAGAACCGAGCAAACCCTGGCCACCGCTATCCGAAGGCAAGCCAGGCGCCGGGCCGTTCTATCTGGTCTGGAGCAATCCACAGGCCGGCAACATCAGCCCGGAACAATGGCCGTTCCAGGTGGCGAGCATCAAACGCCTGGCGCCCGTGGCCGAGCGCTTTCCTGCACTGCTGCCCGATCCGGCATTGAAGGCGGATGATCCGGTGAACAAGGGATTTGCGTTGTTCCAGAAGAATTGCCTGGCCTGCCATCGACTCAATGGCGCCGGGGACGCGCAATTCGGGCCGGACCTGAATATTCCGTACAACCCGACCGAGTACTTCGGTGCAGACTTCCTCAAGCGCTACATCCGCGATCCACAGAGTTTGCGCCAGTGGCCGCAAGCGAAGATGCCCGGGTTCTCGGCCGAGGTGTTGCCGGATGGGGATCTGCAGAGCCTGGTGGGGTATTTGCAGCATATGGTCGGGCGCAAGGCTAAGCCGTAACAACATCGTACCTGTGGGAGCGGGCTTACTCGCGATAGCGGTGTGTCAATCACAAAAGTATTGACTGAAATGATGCCATCGCGACCAAGCTCGCTCCCACAGGGTTCCGTGGTATCGCGCCTACTGCTGCTGCACTGAAATCACCGGCGCTGGCGTCGGTGACACCAGCACCTTGGCGTGCATCTGCTCACACCCGCCGCCCCGGCGCATCCCGCGCACCGGGCAGGCATCCAGGTAATCCAGGCCCACCGCCAGTTTCAGATGGCGTTCCGGCCGGGCCAGCTCATTGGTCACGTCGAAGCTGTACCAGGCGTCATCCAGCCAGGCTTCGGCCCAGGCGTGGCTGGCCAGGTGTTCGCTGTTTTCGCTGTACAGATAGCCCGACACATAGCGCGCTGGAATGCCCAGGCTGCGGGTGCAGGCGAGAAACGCGTGGGTGTGGTCTTGGCACACGCCGGACCGTCCGGCAAAGGCCTGGGCCGCGCTGGTGTCCACTTCCGTGGAGCCCGGTGTGTAGGTCATATGCTGGTTGAGGCCATGCATCAGATCGATCAACGCCGTGCGATCGCGGCGTTGCCTGCATTCCTTCTCGGCAAACGCACGCAGGGCGGCGTCGGCTTCGGTCAAACGGGTGAAGCGCAGAAACGGCAGTGCCGACTGGCTCTCGTGTTCGGCCTCACGCAATTCGTCGATATCGACCTGGCCACGGGCACCGATGATGATCGCCTCATGGGGCTCATCCATGGTCAGCACATGCAGGATGTTGCCGAACGGATCGAGTTGCGCCCGCACCGGACGTGGCAGGTCGAGCTGCCAGCTGAGCACGTGCTGGCGCTCGCTGTCGTGGGGAGTCAGGCGCAGATACTGGATGCTCGCCCGCACCTTGTCTTCGTAGTGATAGGTGGTTTCGTGGCTAATGGAAAGTCTCATGCGGCCTCCAGATAAGAACTGTGAATCGCGTTACCCAACTGGCGCACCAGCGGGATGAACTCGGTCAGCCAGGCGTGCAGGCCTTCTTCAAGAATTTCATGGATGCCGGTGTAGCGCAGGCGTGCGTCCATTTCTGCCGCCAAGCGTTGTGCCGGGCGACCGTTGGCCCCCGGCAATTGCGAGAGAATCTGGTCGATTTCTTCGGTGCAGGCGCGCAGGGATCGTGGCACATCGGCCCGCAGCAACAGCAACTCCGCTACATGCCGGGCGCCAGGGGCGTCGCGGTAGATTTCCGTATAGGCCTCGAACGACGACAACGCCCGCAACAACGCGCTCCATTGGTAATACGCGTGAGCAGTACCGTCGCTGACCGCTTCGGCCTGATCGCCGGCCATTTCATAGCGGGCATCGAGCAAGCGCAAAGTGTTGTCCGCCCGTTCGATAAAGGTCCCCAGACGAATGAAGCGAAACGCATCGTTACGCATGATGGTGCCGTAGGACGCACCCCGGAACAGGTGGGAACGTTCCTTGATCCACTCGCAGAAACGGCTCATGCCGTAGCGGCTGAGGCCCTGTTCGGCGATGCCGCGAATTTCCAGCCAGGTGGCGTTGATGTTTTCCCACATGTCGGCGGTGATGCGCCCACGCACCGCATGGGCACTGGCCCGTGCGGCACCGAGGCAACTGTAGATGCTCGCCGGGTTGGCCGCATCCAGAGCGAAGAAATGCAGCAGCCGTTCGGCATGCAGTTCGCCATGGCGCTCCAGATAATCGTCCAGGGTGCCGGTGATCAACAGCGGCATGGCCAGTTCGTGCAAACCGTCGCCACGACCGTCCTGCGGCATCAGCGACAGCGAATAGCTGATGTCGAGCATCCGTGCGAGGTTTTCCGCCCGCTCCAGGTAACGCGACATCCAATACAAATCCGAGGCAGTTCTACTTAACATGACAGACTTCCTTTAATCCTCGACCACCCAGGTGTCCTTGGTTCCACCGCCCTGGGAGGAATTGACCACCAGGGAGCCTTCGCGCAGGGCGACACGGGTCAAGCCTCCGGGCACGACCCGGGTTTCACGGCCCGACAGGACAAACGGCCGCAAGTCGATGTGGCGTGGTGCAATGCCGTTTTCGACAAAGGTCGGACAGGTCGACAGCGACAGCGTCGGTTGCGCGATATACGCATGGGGCTTGGCGATGATCCGCGCACGGAAGGCTTCGATTTCCGCCGCCGTCGCCGCCGGCCCCACCAGCATTCCGTACCCACCGGAGCCCTGGGTTTCCTTGACCACCAGTTCTGGAAGATTGGCCAGCACGTGGGAAAGCTCAGACGGATTACGGCATTGCCAGGTCGGCACGTTCTTCAGGATCGGTTCTTCATCGAGGTAGAAACGGATCATGTCGGTAACGAACGGATACACCGATTTGTCGTCCGCTACCCCCGTGCCAATGGCATTGGCCAGCACCACGTTGCCGGAACGGTAGGACGACAACAGCCCCGGCACACCGAGCATCGATTCCGGGTTGAAGGCCAGGGGATCGAGGAAGGCGTCGTCGAGGCGACGATAAATCACGTCGACCGCTTTCGGCCCGTCGGTGGTGCGCATGTAGACCTTGTCGTCACGCACGAACAGGTCCGCGCCCTCCACCAGTTCCACGCCCATTTCCCGCGCCAGGAACGCATGTTCGAAGAACGCACTGTTGAAGCGTCCCGGCGTCAGCACCACCACGCTCGGGTTATCGATGGGGCTTGAACTTTTCAGGGTGTCGAGCAGCAAGTTCGGGTAGTGGTCGATGGGGGCAATGCGTTGTGCCGCGAACAGTTCGGGAAACAGGCGCATCATCATCTTGCGATCTTCGAGCATATAGCTGACGCCGCTCGGCGTACGCAGATTGTCTTCGAGCACGTAGTAGGTGCCGTCGCCGTCACGCACCAGGTCGACGCCGGAGATGTGCGAATAGATATCGCGGTGCAAGTCCAGGCCCTGCATCGCCAACTGGTACTGCTCGTTGGCGAGCACCTGCTCGGCCGGAATGATGCCGGCCTTGATGATGCGCTGCTCATGGTAGAGGTCGGCGAGGAACATGTTCAATGCCTTGACCCGCTGGATGCAGCCGCGTTCGACAATCCGCCATTCGCTGGCGGGGATGCTGCGTGGAATGGTGTCGAAGGGGATCAGGCGCTCTGTGCCCTGCTCGTCCCCGTAGAGCGTGAAGGTAATCCCGGCGCGATGAAACAACAGATCGGCCTCGCGTCGCCGTTGTGCCAGAAGCTCGTCAGGCGTCTCGGCCAGCCAACGGGCAAACTCCCGATAATGCGGGCGGACCTGGCCGCCGGCATCGTACATCTCATCAAAATAGGTGCGGATCATGCCGTACTCCTTGTCACTCGGACGTCCAGACCTTCGCAAGGCCCGTGCCATCGGCATAAACGCTTAAATTTCAATCGGTTGGATAATCAACGCGCACGTACCGCACCAATCCTGTGCGGTAAATGCCCCAACCTGATCGCCCCCGCTTCATTGCAAGGCGTGGTGGTCGCCTATCACCAGCATAGTCAGAGTTGATTTCACTGCCCGGCAATGGGTACGGAAATCCAGGCATTCGCTGAAAAGCTCACCGAACTTCCCTTTTAGCCGCCTGCCCTGGCGGCTTTTTTTGGGGTGTCCAACGCCCACAAATGAAAACGGCCAACCCGAAGGTCAGCCGTCATTGCCGGTTGTCACTGTTCATAAGGTTATGCGAGTCGCCCTCGTACCTCCTGTTTCACACCCCAGCCTTCGATGATGCCGCCCAATGGCTCGACCACCGCTTCGAACCCCTGTTCGAAATCGCCGATGTCGTCGTAGGTGGCATACATGACTTTGCACAATTCCAGCGCCCAGGCGCCATCGTCGCGCACACTGACTTGCGCATTCAGGGATTCACCATGGTGGAAATGACCTGCCGCCCTGCGTGCCCGCTCCTCGTCCGGGAAAATGGCGTAGAACTCGATGGGATGAAACCGCGAAAAGTCAAAACCGCCTTCTTTCATGCGGCGCAGTACGCTGCTGCTGATGTCTTCTTGATAGGCTGTGCTCATGAAACGTCCTCCTCAAAACGATGGATAGACTTTCCGTACTCCCTCACCCGCAACCGAACAGCGCGAGCGACGGCAACCGATGTGCCGGCGGGAAACAAGCATGGAGCTGACAAGACCAGACCTTAGCGATTCATTCGCTGATCTCGCTTGCAGAGTAGCCTCAAGACAGAGCCTGTGCCAAGGCCTGGATGTGAATGCGACAGGTGTCGATCAGATTGGAGCAATACCGAGGATTTGAATACTGTTCTGGGACTTGAGCTCTTTGACGCTCGCGTCAGTGGTCCGCCCTTCCAGATCGTTCAGATCCAGTTCGGCGGCGACAGGAAGGAGTCGGGCTTTTATGAGTTTGGCAGCCTTCTCGTTATCCGGGCACTCGTCGCACTCAAAGACTTCGTCGACTTGTTCGCCGTGATCATCCACGAAAGTGACCTTCCACTTTTGCATTGGTGCCTCCTCGATAAAACCCATGGACGGGCTTACACCTATCTCGACCTTGTTAGCTGGCTAATTGTTCCGGTGGATCTGCACCCATCGCAAATTTCTGCAGGAGCGAGCCTGCTCGCGAAAAACTTGAGAACGCCGCGTTAAATCAGACATCCCGCGTCATCGTTCACGTCCATCGCGAGCAGGCTCGCTCCTGCAGGTCTGCGTTTCAATCCATCAGTCGTTACTTGGCTTGTTCACTGCCTGCAACACGTATTGCGGCAAGGCGAAGGCGCCGATGTGGATTTCAGGATTGTAGTAGCGGGTGATGATGCCGCTGCCCGCGAAGCGCTGTTGCAGGGTTTCTCGGGACAACTTGCGATAAGCGGTATTGCTGGCGCCCCAGGCGAAGGTCATCGAACCACCGATGTAGGTCGGTACGGCGGCCTGGTAGAAGTGCCAGTCCGGGAACAGGCTGCGCAGGCGACCGGCGGTGGTCTTCACTTCTTCGATCTGCATGAACGGCGTGCCGTTCTGGGTCACCAGGATGCCGCCTTCGTTCAGGCAGCGGTGGCAAGCCTGGTAGAAGTTTTCCGAGAACAGCACTTCACCCGGTCCGATCGGATCGGTGGAGTCGGAAATGATCACGTCGAACTTTTCAGTGGTGGTAGCGACGAAACGCATGCCGTCGTCGATCACCAGGTTCAGGCGTGGATCATCGAATGCACCCTTGGAGTGATTCGGCAGGAACTCCTTGCACATGTCGACCACGGTGCCGTCGATCTCGACCATGGTGATGTGCTCGACGCTGCGGTGCTTGGCCACTTCACGCAACATGCCGCCATCCCCCCCGCCGATGATCAGCACGCGCTTGGCAGCACCGTGCGCCAGGATCGGCACGTGGGTGAGCATTTCGTGGTAGATGAATTCGTCGGCTTCGGTGGTCTGGATCACGCCGTCCAGCGCCATCACCCGGCCCATGCGCGGGTTCTCGAAGATCACCAGGTGTTGGTGCTCTGTGCGCACTTCGTGCAGCAGTTTTTCCATGCGAAAACGCTGGCCGTAGCCTTCGTAGAGGGTTTCCAGGTAGTCGCTGGCGGGGATGTTGCTCATGGGAAGTGCTCCGATGAATGCGGGTGGCAACGGACGGTTACCCGCCCATGATGGCCAATCGAGCGTCTCGATTGGCCGGGAAAGGCGCGCATTCTACGTCGCGCAACATGACAGGTCGAACCTCAGTTGATCAGCATTCCACAATCCTGTGGGAGCCTGTTCAGAGTTTGACGTTGCCCCGCGGCCCGGCAATGGCCCAGATGATCAGTCCCAGCACCGGCAACAGCGCGATCAGCAGTACCCAGAGGATTTTCATCCCGGTCCCGGCACTACTTTTGAAGACGTTGATGATGGCCCAGATGTCCAGGACAAAAATGATCAAGGCAACCAGGCTGTTGAACGTAGAACCCATGGTGACGCTCCCAAAAAGTGATATGCCCCCTCAGGATAGACGGTCATCGCGAGGATTCCTTTTTATTGACAGTGTCTGGGTCAGACGTGGATCGCCACTTTCAGGGCTTCCAGGGATGGCGCGGCTGTAATGCCCACTTCGGTGCACAATTCCAGCACCCGTGGCACGTCGTTGCCGTAGACCAGGACCACCTGCAACTCGTCATCGAGCAACTGGCTGAAGTTCATCAGCGTGTAGCCACCGTTTTCCTTGTTCATGCTGCTCATCTGCACCTGGATGCGGTTGAGCGCGGTCAGGGCTTCGGTCCTGGCCAGTTGCTTGGGCTTGAGATTGAACTCCACACCCGGGCCGAACGAGGCGACGATCTGCGCGAACAGGTCCATGTAAGTGTCAGCCTGGAACAGCACCGTTTCCGGCAGGCTGCCGACCACCACCCACTCACCCAGCGGGATCGGGAAGGTTTCGTCGTAGTTGATGTCTGGATTGGCCGTCAGAAAAGCCTCGGGATCGGCGTAGGCCTGGGCCGCTTCGTCCGCGACCTTGAGGATTTCGTCTTCGCCCATGCACCCGGAGCTGATTTTGCTGATGAGTTCGACGAGTGCGGCTTTCATGGGGAGGATCCTGTAGCGAGGTGAATTTTGAGGGCGCGAAGGATAGCGCATTAATGAGGGAAGTGCGGACCTGGGGGGGGGGGGGGGGGGGCGCCTCCCCCAAAAAACACCCCCCCCCGCAGGCC
>NZ_JBYTDD010000007.1:204042-217526 GCF_058791055.1 Pseudomonas sp. EU05-FHT14B02
GGGAACTCGTGGCCTTGGGGGGGGGGGGTTTCCCCCCTCGCCACAAAAGCCCCCTCGCCACAGGGTACGGCGTCAGTTCAAGAGCTTTTGCAGTTGCGCAACGGTATCGGAAGCCCCCATGGTCCTGGCAGCCTCCAGCGCGGTGATGCCATTGGCGTCCTTGGCTTTCGGGTCGGCGCCCTTGCTTATCAGGTAATCGACCACTTCGACGCGGTTGAACATCGCCGCCATCATCAGCGCCGTGCGGCCATCGAAGGACGAGCCTTCAACCTGGGCGCCGCCATCGACCAAGGCCTTGATCACCGCCAGGTCGCCCTTGAAGGCGGCACCGGCAATCGGGCTCTGGCCGTTGTCGTTGCGGATCTCCGGGTCGGCCTTGTGCTCCAGCAGGACTTTTACCGTGTCCACATGCCCGTGATACGCGGCCAGCATCAGCAAGGTATCGCCCTTGTGGTTGCGCAGGTTCGGCGGCAAACCCTTGGTCAGCAGTGCGGCCATCATCGCCGCATCGCCCTCCCGTGCCTTGTTGAATACCTGTTCGGCAAATTCGGCGGCTTCTTCGGGGGTCATCTGGCGGCTTTTGTCTGACATTGGGCACTCCCTTTTCTGTCATTCGTAAAAGCCGACAGTTTCCCGAGCGCTCCCGACACTGTCACTTGTTTTTTCTCATGGGCCGCCATAGCCAGATTCAATAACGGTACTTGCCGCCATGAATGTCGGACAACAACTGCTCCGTGACCTGTACATAAGTCTGCGTCCCCGGCAGCCAGGCATAGATCGGGTCATCGCCGGTTTTACCCGGGTCGAAGGCCTCGTCCTTGAGTCGGGTCTTCTGATATTTGAACGTCCCGGTGGTTTCCATTTTCACTTTCACCCGCAGGAACAACGGCACCGCATAGGCCGGCATCTGCTCGCGGGCGAAGGCCAGCAGCTCACTGAAGTCCAGGGTTGCCAGGGATTCGGCGGGAGTGATCGCCGCCATCCCGGCCCGGCCATTGGTGTTGCGGATTTCCACGCCATAGGCCACGGCTTCGGAAATAAGCGGGTGTTGCAGGAGGATGTTTTCAACCTCCGTGGTCGAAACGTTTTCGCCCTTCCAGCGGTAGGTGTCGCCCAAGCGGTCGACAAACTGCGCATGCCCAAAACCGATATTGCGCAACAGGTCGCCGGTGTTGAAGTAGCGGTCTCCCTTTTGGAACACATCCTGAAGCACGACCTTGGCGGTTTTCTGCGGATCGGTGTAGCCGTCCAGGGGGGCCTTATCGTCGATTTTTGCCAGCAACAACCCCTGCTCACCCTTGGCGACCTTGCGCATCAAGCCATTGGCCTGTCGAATCGGCGCGCCGCTGTCATGGTCGTACGCGACCAACTCCCAGGACATCAGGGAAAAACCGATGGTGTTGTCGAAGTTGAGAATGTTGGTGAAACCGATATTGCCGTCGCTGGCGGCGTACAGCTCGCAGATGTGATTCACCGCAAAGCGGGTCTTGAACTCGCTCCAGGCGCCGGGGCGCAAGCCGTTGCCGATCATTTTCTTCACATCGTGCCGGCTGTCCTCGGAGCTTGGCGGTTGATCGACCAGGTAGCGGCACAGTTCGCCGACATAACCGATGGTGGTCGCCCGGTACTTGCGCGCATCGTTCCAGAACTGACTGGCGCTGAATTTGCGGCGGATGGCGAACCCGCTGGCCCCACTGACGGCCGAACCCCAGCACACGCAAAGGCCCGTGGCGTGGTACAGCGGCAAGGTGCAATAGACGACATCGTCGGGGCGCATGTCCAGGGCAATCATGCCGAAGCTCGCAGAGCTGCGCATCCAGCGACCGTGCTTGAACACGCCGGCCTTGGGCAGCCCCGTGGTGCCCGAGGTGTAGATATAAAAGCAGGGATCGTCGAAGAAAACCTGCTGGCTGCTGGCCGGGTTGTCGCTGGCGTCGTCGAGGCTGACAGTCATCAGGTTGATGAACCCTTCAGGTGCGATACCAGGTTGGCGAGAGGTGTCCTGATCGGCAACGAACCAGGTTCGCGCAGCCTTGATCGACACCCGCTCACGCACCGCCAGGTACGCCGGGACCAACTCCTCACCGACAATGATCGCCACCGGCGCCACCAGGTTCACACTGTGTACCAGGGTGTCGCGGGTCTGCGAGGTATTGAGCAGCGCACTGATCGCGCCGACCTTGGCCACCGCCAGAATCGTCACCAGCAACTCCGGGCGGTTCTCGATGAAGACCGCCACCACATCACCCTTGCCGATGCCTTGGCCGATCAGGTGATGGGCGATGCGATTGGCCCATTGGTTGACCTCGGAGTAACTGAGCATTATGTCGCCTTGCAACAGCGCCGGGCCATCCGGGTTGCGCAATGTGGCTTGCTCGAAACTCCAGCCCAAACCACACGCCTGGGTCGGGTCCTTGACGTTGGCGGCCTTCATGCCCTTCACCACCCGGGGGATGGCCTTGGCGATGGAAGGCAGCTTGCGGAGCATCATGCTCCAGGTAATCGTGTCGTTCGACGTGCGACTCATGATGCTCCCGTTCGATCTTTTTATTGTCGGGCTGCGATGACTAAGCCCGAAAATACGTCAACGGTTCTTGAGCTGTACACGCGGTTTTTGAAATGTTTTGTATCTGCGATCTTGATCCGCGATTGATACAAGGCCAATCGTGAACCCCCGCACACGCAATGGTTCCATCGAATCGCCGAGCGACCTCGCAAAATGCAGGATGCACGACGGCCGTTCATGCAGAATGCACGAAAGCAAAAATCACCACAGATACTAACTTGTTGTTTTATAAGATTATTTATAAACAACCCAGGCTGGCACAATCACTGCAACCTTCTCCGTATGCTTGCCATTCAAGAGCCAACGGAGCTGAAAGAAATGAACCTGATTCAGGAAAAATTTTCGTCCTTGTTCTCCAACTTCGAAGTCACCACCCATGCCCGGCCTGACGGTGGGATCCTGCTGACCCTGTGCGGCGGCGAAGGCAAGGTGTTCAAGCGCTCGATTTCCTATCAGCAATTGCACAATGGCGACCAACTGACGTGGGTCATCAGTGCGATTCGCCGCGACCTAGCCGAACAAGCCAGTGAACTGCCGCAGATTTCCATGCTGCAGAGCCAGCAACGGTTTGCCCTGCCGACCTATCACTCGCTGTAAACAGTTGTGGGAAAAACACTGTGGGAGCGAGCTTGCTCGCTCCCACAGGTTTTGCGCCGTTTAGAAATTGGCGGGATTTATCCGCGCAAAGCTGTCCACGGTGACATGCCCCGCCAGTTCCCCACCCTCGCGGGCCAGCCCGCAAGTGGCCATCCCCGCCGTGCGCGCCGCGTCGAGTTCTTCGACGATGTCTGACAGAAACAGAATCTGCCCCGCCTCAAGGTTGATCGCCTGGGTGATGTTGACGTAGGACTGCGCCTCGCGCTTGGGGCCCGAAGTGGTATCGAAATAGCCGCTGAACAGTGGCGTCAGATCCCCCGCCTCTGAGCAACCGAAGATCAACCGCTGGGCCTGGATCGAACCGGATGAATAAACAAACAGTTGAAAGCCGTCCCGATGCCAGCACTTGAGCGCTTCAACGGCGTCCGGGTACACATGCCCCTTCAACTGCCCGGCCTGATAACCCTGCTCCCAGACCATGCCCTGCAACGCTTTCAGTGGCGTGGCCTTGCGGTCTTCAGCGATCCAGCCCAACAGGATCTCGATGACCCGCTCGACATCGGCGTCCGGTTCGTTGCTGTCGCGGCGCACGGCAGCCAATTGCTCCACCACATCGGCGCGTTCGGCATGCTGACGGACAAACGCCGGCAAGTGTTTGGCGGCATAGGGGAACAGCACGTCGAACACAAAACTCACCGCGCTGGTGGTGCCTTCGATGTCGGTGAGAATCGCTTTGATCGGCATCGACTCAGTCCTCCAGGCGCGGGAATCGGCTGGCGATGTCTTCGCCGGTGAAATTGGCCACCCATCCTTCCGGGTTATTGAACAGACGGATCGCGACGAAGTGCGGATGTTCGCCCATGTCGAACCAGTGTTTGGTACCGGCCGGCACCGAGATCAGGTCGTTTTTCTCGCACAGCACCGCGTAGACGTAATCGTCGATGTGTAGGGTAAACAGGCCACGGCCGGCAACGAAAAATCGTACTTCATCTTCGCCGTGGCGATGTTCGTCGAGGAACTTGGCACGCAGTTCGGCTTTTTGCGGGTGATCGCTGTTGAGGCTGATCACGTCGACAGTGACGTAACCGCGCTCGGTCATCAGCTTGTCGATTTGCTCCTGGTAGGCGGCAATCACTTCGTCCTGAGTGGCGCCCGGCTGGATCTTCGCCGCGGCTTGCCAGCGGTCGAAGCGTACGCCTTGCTCGGCCAGGGTCGAGGCGATATCTTCGAAATGGGTCAGCACCTTGTTGGGGATTTCAGGGCTGGAGACGTGATAGACGGACAGGCTGCTCATCAGGGCAACTCCTTAACGGTTCATGCTTTAAAGAGCGAGCGCATCTTCAACTCGCACTCGAACAAAAATTCAAAGGCCTCGATCTGCCGCAGGGCATCGCTCATGCGCGCGCCCCAGGTGTACAGGCCATGGCCACGGATCAGGTAGCCGACGCAATCAGGATGGGCGTCGAGCCAAGGCTGCACCTTGGCGGCCAGTCGCGCAATGTCCTGGTCGTTGTCGAAAATCGGCACCCGCACCCGGGATTCGTGGGTCGTCACACCGCTGAAGGCCTTTTGCAGTTCGTAGTCTTCGAACTCGATGAAGTCTTGCGGCGTCAGGCGCGACAGCACGGTGGCGTTCACGGAATGGGTGTGCAACACGGCACCGATCTCCGGGCGCCAGCTGTAGAGCTGGGTGTGCAACAGGGTTTCGGCGGACGGTTTCTTGCCCGGTTCCAGGCTGTTACCCGACAGGTCGGTGGCCAACACGTCGTCCATGCCCAGTTGCCCCTTGTGCTTGCCGGACACGGTCAGCAAGGCTTCGCTCGGCGACAGGCGGGTCGAGTAATTGCTGCTGGTGGCCGGCGACCAGCCGCGGCCATACAGAAAACGCCCGGCGTCGATGATTTCCTGGGCGAGTTGTTCACGGGTAAGGCTCATGGCCTGTCCTCTTGCATACGTGTGGCAATGATAACGGCAGCCGCGACGGCTGCGAGACTGGCAATACTAAATGTCCATGCCGCGCCGAGGGCATTCCAGCTGTAGCCGGAATACAACGCGCCCAACGCACCGCCGGTGCCGGCCAATGCGGCGTACAGCGCCTGGCCCTGGCCTTGCTGGCGCGCACCGAAGCTACGTTGCACGAATGAAATGGCAGCGGCGTGAAAGCTGCCGAACGTCGCCGCGTGCAGGATCTGGGCAAACAACAGTACCCAAAGAAACTCTGCGAGCGAACCCAGCAACAGCCAACGCAACGCCGCCAGCAGAAAGCTGGCCATCAGCACCCGGCGCAGTGAAAAGCGCGCGAAGATCTGGCTCATGGCCAAAAACATCAGGACTTCGGCGACCACGCCGACCGCCCAGAGCATGCCGATCACACCCCGGCTGTAACCCAGGCGTTCAAGGTGCAAGGTCAAGAACGTGTAATACGGTCCGTGGCTCATCTGCATCAGCGCCACGCAGCCGTAAAACGCCGCAACACCGGGGTTGCGCAGTTGCTTGAGGAATCCCTCCCCCGCCACCCGGTTGCCTGGGGCCGGTTGGGCATTGGGCACCCACAGACTGCTGAGCACGATGCCCACCATGATCAGCACCAGCGCCGCCGGATAGATGTCCAGGCTCAGCCATTCAAACAAACGGCCCAGCGCGACCACGGTGATGATGAAACCGATCGAGCCCCACAGGCGAATCTGGCTGTAGCGCGAGGTCTGGCTCTGCAAGTGCGCCAGGGTAATGACTTCGAACTGCGGCAAAACCGCGTGCCAGAAGAACGCATGCAAGGCCATGACCATCGCCAGCCAGGCGTAGGTTTTGCTGACGAAAATCAGCGAAAAGGTCAGCAGCGTGCACACTGCGCCGAAGCGCACGATGGCCAGTCGCCGACCGGTGTAGTCGCCCAGCCAGCCCCAGATGTTCGGCGCCACACAGCGCATCAGCATCGGGATCGCCACCAGCTCGCCGATACGCGCGGCGCTGAACCCCAGGTGATCGAAGTACAGCGCCAGAAACGGCGCTGTCGAACCGAGCAAGGCGAAATAGAACAGATAGAAACTGGAGAGCCGCCAGTACGGGAGCGCCGCAGTCGCCATCAGACGGCTGCGACTGTGAAGTCAGCCATTCAGAGCTGACCCAGCACCGGCGTGCTCACGCGCACATCGGCGTTCTGCCCACGGTGACGCAGCAGGTGATCCATCAGCACGATGGCCATCATCGCCTCGGCGATCGGCGTGGCGCGGATGCCCACACACGGGTCGTGACGGCCCTTGGTGATCACTTCCACCGGGTTGCCATGGATGTCGATGGAACGGCCCGGCGTTGTGATGCTCGACGTCGGCTTCAGCGCCAGGTGCGCAACGATAGGCTGACCAGAGGAAATACCGCCGAGAATGCCGCCCGCGTTGTTGCTGAGGAAACCTTCCGGGGTCATTTCATCGCGATGCTCGGTGCCACGCTGGGCGACGCTGGCAAAACCGGCGCCGATTTCCACGCCCTTGACCGCGTTGATGCTCATCAGCGCATGGGCCAGCTCCGCGTCGAGGCGGTCGAAGATCGGCTCGCCCAGGCCTGGCATCACGCCTTCGGCGACCACGGTGATTTTCGCACCGACCGAATCCTGGTCGCGACGCAACTGGTCCATATAGGCCTCCAGCTCAGGCACTTTGTCCGGGTCCGGGCTGAAGAAGGCGTTCTGCTCGACCGAATCCCAGGTCTTGAACGGGATTTCAATCGGCCCCAACTGGCTCATGTAGCCGCGAATGACGATGCCCTGGCTGGCCAGGTATTTTTTTGCAATCGCACCGGCCGCGACGCGCATCGCGGTTTCCCGGGCAGAGCTGCGACCGCCGCCACGATAATCGCGCTCGCCGTACTTGTGGTGGTAGGTGTAATCGGCGTGGGCCGGGCGGAACAGGTCCTTGATCGCCGAGTAGTCCTTGGACTTCTGGTCGGTGTTGCGGATCAACAGGCCGATGGCGCAACCGGTGGTGCGGCCTTCGAACACGCCGGAGAGGATTTCGACTTCGTCGGCTTCCTGGCGCTGGGTGGTGTGGCGGCTGGTGCCGGGCTTGCGGCGGTCCAGGTCACGCTGCAGATCCTCCAGGGAAATCTCCAGCCCCGGCGGGCAGCCATCGACAATGGCGACCAACGCCGGGCCATGGCTTTCGCCCGCGGTGGTGACAGTGAACAGCTTGCCGTAGGTATTGCCGGACATGCAGGACGCTCCGTGAAATGAACCTGAATACGTAATGCGCGCCAGTATACGCAGGCTACCCAAGTAGTTCATCCTCGAACCTTATGGGTGCCCGTGAGTCCAACCGGCATCTTCTTGATAATGGCGCGATGATGCTGCGAGTTCTAGCCTTGAGCCTTACCCTGATTTCCAGCTTCGCCCAGGCGACTGTCCTGCAACGACCAATCACATTGGATACGGACACCGGCGAGCTTTTCGGCTCGCTGTTGCTGCCAAAATCCGACAATCGAGTGCCGGTTGTCCTGATCATTTCAGGCTCAGGCCCTACGGATCGTGACGGAAACAACTCCGACGGCGGGCGCAATGACAGCCTCAAGCGCCTGGCCTGGGTGCTGGCCAAACACAACATCGCCAGCGTGCGTTACGACAAGCGTGGCGTGGCCGCGAGCCTGGCGGCGACCCCGGATGAACGCAATCTGACGGTGGAAGCTTATGTGGCCGACGCCCAAGCCTGGGGCCGGAAACTCAAGACCGATCCGCGTTTTGGCCAGTTGATCGTGCTGGGTCACAGCGAAGGCGCCCTGATCGCCAGCCTCGCTGCGCCGGATATCGATGCCGACGCGGTGATTTCTGTCTCCGGCAGCGCAAGACCGGTGGATCAGGTCATTCGCGAGCAACTGGGCAATCGCTTGCCTCAACCGCTGATGCTGCGCAGCAATCAATTGCTCGACAGCCTCAAGGCCGGGAAAACCGACGACAATGTGCCGCCACCCTTGCAGGTAATTTTCCGTCCGAGCGTGCAGCCTTACCTGATTTCCCTGTTCCGCCAGGACCCGGCCGCGGCATTTGCGAAGTTGAAGATGCCAGCACTGATCATCCAGGGTAGCAACGACATCCAGGTCGGCGTCAATGACGCAAGGCTGCTCAAGGCTGCCAAACCGGACGCCGAACTGGCGCTGATCGAGGGCATGAACCACGTCATGCGCATCGTGCCCAACGACGTCAAACGCCAACTGGCCTCCTATAAGGACCCGCAGCTGCCCCTGGCGGCGGAACTGGGCACGCGAATCCTCGGTTTTATTGACGGACTTCGCGCCAGTTAACCTCCAGTCTTGAAAAAAACGGCCGATAAGCCTTTGTCGCCAACACATTGGTTGGCGACAAGCTGAGCTTGGACAGGATCTCGCCGTTATGACTGACACCCAGACTTCACCCGACACCAGCGCTGAAAAAGACGCACCGCCAGCGGTCGAGCTGCCCTGGGCGGACGTCCACGTCGAGCACCACAAGATGCTCCGTCTGGCGCCGCTGCAGACTGACCGCAACACAGGCGGGCGCCCATTGCGCTTTGTCGAGTTCGGCTATGCCGAACGCAATGACAAGACGCACAGCCTGATGCGCATGAGCATCACCCTGCCCGGCCAACGCGTACGCAAGGAACAGAATCATCTGGACGTGTGGGTCGATCACGCTGAAAAACGCGTGCATTTCGAACCGGAAAGCGGACTGCAGATTGAACCGCTGAACCGTGGTATTGGTCGCTACATGGCGGCCCAGGGCATCAATTGGGCGAAAAGGCACTGGCCGACCTACACCGTCGACGGCTTTGACCTGAACAACAAGGATGCACTGAACGAAGACACCCGCCTGCGCCGCGATCATTTTTTGCGCGTGCACGGTTTCGACGTGGTGTATGCCGATGCCCAGCATTTGAAAGGCAGCGTCAAGCCGGTCAAGGTCGGCGACCTCTCTGGCGACTGGAACAGCGAAAAACTGCAGGTCGTGGAAATCCTCGAGGCGGCGCAGATGCTCCAGCAAGCCGAACAGAACCTGGCCGAGCAGGAAGTCAAACTCAAGAAACACGAAGAAAAAGTCAGCAAGTACAAACGCGAAGACGCCGGACTGCGATTCACCATTACCTGCCTGGTGGCATTTGCGGTGTTTCAGGCAGGGTTGTTGATCTGGATTGCCACGCATCGTTGAAGGTTTGAGACCGCGGCGCATTCATTGTAGGAGCGAGCTTGCTCGCGATGGACGTTAACGATGACGCGTGTATTCTGAATAAACACATAGCCCTTACGTCCATCGCGAGCTCGCTCCTACAAGGTCAGACGCGAGAAGCGAACAACGCCTGATGCTCACGACACTGCTGCGCGCTGAGCATGAACACACCATGGCCGCCACGTTCGAACTCCAGCCAGGCGAAGTCGACTTCCGGGTACAACGCCTCGACGTGCACCTGGCTGTTGCCCACTTCGACAATCAGCAAGCCCTTCTCGGTCAGGTGATCCGCCGCCTCGGCAAGCATGCGCCGCACCAGGTTCAAACCGTCATCACCGCAGGCCAGGCCCAGTTCCGGTTCGTGCTGGTATTCGTCCGGCATGTCGGCGAAATCTTCCGCATCGACGTAGGGCGGGTTCGACACGATCAGGTCGAAACGTTGACCCGGCAAGCCCTCGAAACCGTCGCCCTGCACCGTGTACACACGTTCATCGACACCATGGCGCTCGATGTTCTGATTGGCCACTTCCAGCGCTTCGAACGACAGGTCCGCCAACACCACCTCGGCATGCTGGAACTCGTAGGCGCAGGCGATGCCGATGCAACCGGAACCGGTGCACAGGTCGAGAATCCGCGCCGGCTCGTTAGCCAGCCATGGAGTAAAACGGTTTTCGATCAACTCGCCGATGGGGGAGCGCGGGATCAGCACACGCTCATCGACGATGAACGACATGCCACAGAACCAGGCCTCGCCCAGCAGATACGCGGTAGGCACCCGATCTTCGATGCGGCGCTTGAGCAAAAGCTGCAGGTGAGCCACTTCGTCTTCTTCCAGATTGCAGTCGAGGTAGCTGTCGGATATTTCCCACGGCAGGTGCAACGCGCCCAACACCAATTGCCGGGCTTCGTCCCAGGCGTTGTCAGTGCCATGGCCGAAAAAAAGATCCTCCCCATGGAAGCGGCTGACGGCCCAACGGATATGGTCACGCAGGGTGCGAAGGCGGGAAGTGATCACGACGGCAAACTCCAGAAAAATCGACGGGGGATTCTACCAGTCAAACGACTTCACGACGACGCGGGAAACTACCGATTCAAATGTAGGAGTTATCCATTTTTTCGCTAGGCTATTGAACAAAACGTGACTATTGACAAGGCTACAGGCCAGCAACGACGGCACCTACGATCGTAGCGATTCACAGAACCGCTCAGCCAGAGGACAATGGCGCAAAAGCCCCACTCCAAGGAGCCCCAGAATGTCTGTTCCAAAAACGATGTTTCAACTCAGCGGTCGCGGTTATGCAGCGGCCAATCTGAGCCATGCCACCCTGGTCATCATCGATGCCCAGAAAGAATACCTCAGCGGTCCCCTGGCCCTGAGCGGCATGGATGAAGCTGTCGCGAACATCAAGCAATTGCTCGCCGCTGCCCGCGCCGCCGGCCGGCCGATCGTGCATGTCCGCCACCTCGGTACCCTCGGCGGGCTGTTCAACCCACAGGGCGTAGGTGGAGAGTTCATTCCGGGCCTGGAGCCACAGAGCGATGAAACCGTCATTGGCAAATTGTTGCCAAGCGCGTTTCACGGCACCGAACTGGCACAACGCCTGGAAGACCTTGGCGCCCTAGACCTGATCGTCTGCGGCTTCATGAGCCACTCCAGCGTCAGCACCACAGTGCGTGCCGCCAAGAACCTGGGCTTCCGCTGCACCCTGGTGGAAGACGCCTGCGCCACCCGCGACCTGCCTTACAAGGGCGGCGTGCTCAGTGCCGCACACGTCCATCAGACGGAAATGGCGATCATGGGCGACAACTTCGCCACCCTCGCGCTGACGCGTGAACTGATCTGATCGACGCTCAATGAGCGGCCTGGAACGCCGCTCATCCGCAAAAGCCTCCCATTTGCCGTAATTGTCTTAGCCTCAGGAACATCCCGGTCAACTCCCGGTCGAAGGGCCGATACCCATTGAGGAAGGTCGGAATGAAGTTATCCGATGGTTTTGACGCTCGCCGCTTGCGGCCCAAAGGCCAAAGCAACTGGCGTTTTCGAATCGGCGCGACGTTCGCGGCGTTACTGGCGATGTGCGGCGTGTTACTCGCCATGGCCGGTGCCGCCAGACTGCTCGGCCACGCACCCGCCCTGGGTGAATTGAACACAAGCCGCACCGGTGCTGCCGTGATCCTGGCCATCGGCCTGTTCGTGCTGTACCTCGGTGTCTGGCTATGGCGCCGTTGCCGTCGTCGCTCACGGCAGTCGCGGGAGCTGGCCATGTCCCCGCACCTGATGAAAAAACACGACTGAGCCTGGCATCGCGCGCGTTTTTGTCGCGCCCGATTCGCTTCGAGTTGGGTAAACTGGCCGCCCTTCGCGGAGGCTGACATGCAAGACGACGATTTTTCCCTGTTCAAAAGCGCGATCCAAGGCGTCAAGCCGATCAAGCACGATCGCGCCGAAACCGGCAAACCCAAGGCTGACCGCGCGCAGATTGCCAAGCTGCGTCAAGCGGCCACCGTGCGCACCGAATCCACCACCGTCGACGGGCTGTCCGATCAGTTCGTCATCGACGTCGGCCCTGAAGACGAGCTGATGTGGGCCCGCGATGGCGTGCAGGAAAGCCAGATGCGCAAGCTCAAGGTCGGGCAGATTCCTTTCGAAGGCAGCCTCGACCTGCACGGCATGAGCGTGGAAAAGGCCCGGGAAACCCTCTGGGCATTTTTGGCTGAAGCCACCAAATTCGAAATCCGCTGCGTGCGCGTCACCCATGGCAAGGCTGTTCGCCTGGACGGCAAGCGGCCGATGATCAAAAGCCACGTCAACACCTGGCTGCGCCAGCATCCACAGGTACTCGGCTTCACCTCGTGCCAGGCGAAACATGGTGGTGCAGGCGCGGTTTATGTGATGCTCAAACGCACCATGATGGAAGGTCGTGACGAGTAAAGCTGACGCGTCACGCTTGCAGCGTCGTGTCCGTCACCGTACCCTTGCCCTTTGCGTAAAATCCCACAGGTAGTTTCATGTCCCTGGAACAGAATTACACGGCGATCCTCGGCCAGCTCGGCGAGGACGTTTCCCGCGAAGGCCTGCTCGACACGCCAAAACGTGCCGCCAAAGCCATGCAGTACCTCTGCCGCGGCTATGAACAGACACTGGAAGAGGTCACCAACGGTGCCCTGTTCAGCTCCGACAACAGCGAAATGGTGCTGGTCAAGGACATCGAGTTGTACTCGTTGTGCGAACACCACTTGCTGCCGTTCATCGGCAAGGCTCACGTCGCCTACATCCCGAGCGGCAAGGTCCTGGGCCTGTCGAAAGTCGCGAGGATCGTCGACATGTACGCCCGCCGCCTGCAGATCCAGGAAAACCTCAGCCGCCAGATCGCTGATGCGGTCCAGCAGGTTACCGGCGCCCTGGGCGTTGCGGTGGTGATCGAGGCCAAGCACATGTGCATGATGATGCGCGGTGTGGAAAAGCAGAATTCGACGATGATCACCTCGGTGATGCTCGGTGAGTTCCGTGAAAACGCCGCCACCCGCAGCGAATTCCTCAGCCTCATCAAGTAATTTGCGGCACGAAGAAAACCGGCGTTCATCGCCGGTTTTTTTTCGCCCGCAAAAAATCAGGTAAGCTGCGCGCCCTTATTCGTTTGCACCGTGAGGCTTTCAACGTGTTCGTAAAAGCGCTTCGTGTCGGCCTTGGCCAACTGATCATCTTCATCGACTTCATCACCCGCCCAGGCAAGAAGCAGCGCCCGGCGGAAGTTCAGGCACAGGTCAATTCGGCTGCCAAGGGCCTGACGCTGTATCAATTCCACGCCTGCCCGTTCTGCGTGAAGACTCGCCGTACCCTGCGCCGCCTGAATGTGCCGGTGGCCCTTCGCGACGCGAAGAACAACGAACAGGATCGCCAGACCTTGCTGGAGCAAGGCGGCAAGATCAAGGTGCCGTGCCTGCGCATTGAAGAGAATGGCCAGACCACCTGGATGTATGAGTCCAAGGTGATCATTGATTATCTGGACAAGCGTTTTGCGGCAGCCTGAAAAATTTTGGCGGGGCTGATGCCCCCATCGCGAGCAAGCTCGCTCCCACATCTATGGATCCCCCCATTTCTGCAATACTGGTTTTGATGCGTGTTTGGCTTGCTTT